>CALEST010000285.1 GCA_937907555.1 uncultured Sediminibacterium sp. | reverse complement strand
CTTTCAATGGCTTGCATATTCAAAAGCATGATATCCGACAAATCCTTTCTGATACTTCTGATTTGAGTCGTATCCAAAGGATTTTTTTGTAATAAGTTAAAATGAATAGCAAGCTTTGTTGTCAATTCTCCTTCACCGGGTTCTGTAACATTTTTTTGTTGTAATGCAAGATTTTCAGCAAAAAGATTTTGGTTAACTGGTAAAAAAATATTGTTATCCAAGGCTATTTGCATTTTCCTGGAATAGTCCAATGTATTGTAATTAGCCACCAAAATATTCTTTGTATCCAAACTAAGTTGATGGATGAAGAGGATGCTGATGGAGGCCAAAAGAAAAATCAGACTAAATAATAGACCCAATCCTAATTGGAGTTTCTGTTTAATTTTCATTAGCTTAATATTACTAGGTCAATATCACTACTCGACATTTTTTTCAATAATTCATTGAATACATTGGTGGCTAATATAAGTCTGAACAAACTCAAATGTGGTTTGCCAATGCAAATTGTGGTAATCTGCCGCTGATCGGATTGTTCCATAATCGCTTTTGCAATATTGGTATTTTCTACTTTAATAATTTCAGCCCCAAGTTCTGTAGCCAATTTAAAATTATTAATTAAGTGTCTTTGTTTATCAAGTGCTATTTTATCTGTTGCTTCTGCAGGTATTTGTACATATAAAACATACCATTTGCTATTATAATAATTGGCTAGTCTGGCAGTTTTGCGAATAACTGTTTTGGCAGTTTTTTCATTTGAACTTATACAGGCTAAAAATCGCTCATGTTTTATAGCATTGACATGAGTAATTTCTGATTCTACTTTTCTTTCTACTTGTGAAGCAACTTCTTTTAGTGCCAGCTCTCTCAATTGTAGAATATGCTCACTTTTAAAAAAATTCTTTAGTGCTTGTTCAATTTTTGTAGGATCATAAATTTTCCCTTCTTTAAGCCGGGATATCAATTCGTCTGCAGTAAGGTCTATATTCACTACTTCATCAGCCTGTGCCAAAACACTGTCGGGAACCCTTTCCTTAACTTCAATACCTGTAATCTGTTTAACGGCTTCATTTAGACTTTCAATATGTTGAATATTAACAGCACTAATTACATTAATGCCCGCATCAATAATTTCTAGTACATCCTGCCATCTTTTTTCGTTTTTGCTTCCCTCAATATTCGTATGTGCTAATTCATCTACAATGACTAATTCGGGTCTGGTTTGAATAATGGTCTGAACGTCTAATTCTTCCAATTCTTTGCCCTTATAAAAAAGTTTTCTTCTCGGAATTACAGGTAAACCCTCTAAAAGGGCATGGGTTTCTTTTCTGTTATGGGTTTCAATATATCCTATTCTAACATCAATGCCATTTTTTAATAAAGCATGTGCTTCCTGAAGCATCCGATAGGTTTTACCAACACCCGCACTCATGCCAATGTAAATCTTGAATTTACCTCTTCTCGATTTCTTGATGAGATTGAGAAACTGTTGAACTTTTTGGTCTTTTTCTTGCATAAGCGAGCTGTTAGAAGAAGATAAGCATACTAGGCTGAATGCTAAAATGAAATGGCAATTGCTGTTGTCATAAAGAAATTACCAGTACTCAGCCGACTATTTTTTTCAAATATTTTATCATTAGACGAGAAGCTGCGGGCTTCAATGCGCCAAACTGCCTGTTCGCTCAGTTGGCGATCGTAGTTGATAGAATAACCCCAGGTTTTAAATCCATTGGTTGTTCCGGTACTGATAATCACTTGATTTGGGTCGTTATAATATTCTATTCGGGCAGTAATACTGTTTTTGTTATCTGCCTTTAGTTTTGCCATAACGATTGGGGTATACCAGGTATTGTATTGATTGCTTCCTTTGTATTTTTGTTCAAATCCAATGTCAAATCCAGCTGTAACAGCCCATTTAGAAGATAGCTGGAATATACCATAAAAATTATGGAAGTATCGCATCTGACGTACGCTATCTGGTTTATCATTGCCAATAAAAGAACTACTATTTAAGGTGACTGCATCATTGGGTTTATACGTTATTTGATGGCCAAGTCCAAGGGTACGATTTCCAGGCACTCGTTGCATTCTTTGCCATCCATTTAAGACCAATCCGCTGAGTGTCCATTTTTCATTGGGTGAAACATAGGTTAATTTTACCCCCGATTCATAATAAGGCGAATTATCAGCGAGAATGCCCCTGGTCAGAGACCAGCAATCTTTACCAATTGCACTTTCAAAGCCAATATGTGATGCAAAAATACCTGCATCCAACCAAAGATTGGCGGTCTTAGATAATTGTAAGCCGACGTTGGCTTCATAAATATTTTTAAGCACACCAGGTTCTGCAGCCAAATTGGCATTCATATAGGTTCCTGTGGCAACAGCTAAATTGGCTCTCACTCCATTTTGTGCATAAGCTGCTTTAATATATCCCAGGTTCAGTGCCACTTCATTGTGTTTATTGTGCGAATATGCAAATCCGGGGCGGGTATTGGAAAGCGGTCTTCCAAAATCGTAACTATAATAGGTTTCAATGTATCCGCTAAAGGAAACCGCGGGACGGTCTTGTTTATCCTGGGCTACTACAATACCACTCAATAACAAACTAAAAAATACGCTCAACAAAGTTTTCATTTTTATTATTTTAATTGATCCAACGAAATATTTAAGGCCAATACATTAATGACTGACGGGCCGAACATGGGTTGTTCTGTATGTTTACGTATTAATTCGTTCAGGTTGGCTTCCGGAATATTTCTAATTTGGGAAATCCGTTTAACTTGTATGGTTGCTGCTTCAACAGAAATATGGGGATCTAAACCGCTGCCACTAGCTGTTACCAGCTCAGCTGGGATGTCTTTTTTATGAATACCCGGATTGTGTACCATAAAACTGTCGATACGTGCTTGAACTGTAGCTAAATAATCAGGATTAGCAGGTCCCTTATTGCTGCCGCCAGATCCAGCTGCATTATAGCTCACGGCCGAAGGACGACTATAGAAATATTGGCCTTGTGTAAATGTCTGGCCGATATTCTTGTAGTAAGATTGCCCATTGGCAATGATTCGTTTTCCTTGTCCTTTATCGGGTGTTAGGTGGGCAGCTCCCCAAATAAGAAGCGGATAAATACCAGACAAAAGAATCAGCATTACAAGGGTTAATTTTATTGCAGAAAATACATGTGTTTTCATTTGATGAATTTGAGCTCTTTACAGAGTTATTAATAAAATATGGTTACTGCCATGTCAATCAGTTTGATACCTATAAATGGAACAATAATGCCACCTAAACCATAAATAATAAGATTCCTTCTCAACAAGGCGCTTGCCCCAATAGGTTTATAAGCCACACCTTTTAAAGCCAATGGAATTAACAAAGGAATGATAAAAGCATTGAAAATCACCGCAGAGAGAATGGCGGTTTCTGGACTTGTTAATCGCATTATGTTTAATCCTTGTAAAGCTGGAATTGCGCTAACAAACAAAGCAGGTACAATAGCAAAATATTTTGCCACATCATTGGCAATGCTGAATGTAGTAAGGGTGCCCCGGGTCATGAGCAATTGTTTGCCAATTTCTACAATTTCAATCAATTTAGTAGGGTCGTTGTCTAAATCTACCATGTTTCCTGCTTCTTTAGCTGCCTGCGTTCCACTATTCATGGCAACCCCAACATCTGCCTGTGCCAATGCGGGTGCATCATTGGTTCCATCGCCCATCATAGCCACCAGTCTGCCTTCTGCTTGTACTTTGCGGATATAATGCATTTTGTCTTCTGGTTTGGCTTCTGCAATAAAGTCATCAACACCAGCTTTCTGGGCAATATATTGCGCCGTAAGTGGATTGTCTCCTGTAACCATAACGGTTTTAATCCCCATTTTACGCAAGCGTTCAAAACGTTCCTGAATACCGGGTTTAATGATATCCTGTAATTCAATCACCCCCATCACCTGTTCATTCTCAGATACAACCAACGGAGTTCCGCCATTGGCAGAAATTTGTTTGACTCTTTGGTCAATGGCCTCAGGAAAAGGATTCCCTTTCTTTTCACAAAGATTTCGAATAGCATCAGCAGCTCCTTTTCTAATGCGCGTGTCTTCTCCTATATCAATACCAGAGCTTCTGGATTCAGCAGTAAATTTGATGAATCTTGCATTCTTTATTTCGTAATCTGCAGCGTTTACGCCCACCAATTCAATGATTGATTTTCCTTCCGGAGTTTCATCTGCCAAAGAGCTTAACAATACGGATTTAATGAAACAATCAGGCGAAATACCTTCCGCAGGATAAAAATGAGTTGCTTTTCTATTGCCAATCGTAATAGTTCCAGTTTTGTCTAGTAGCAATACATCAATATCTCCAGCTGTTTCAACTGCCTTTCCACTTTTGGTAATTACGTTGGCTCGCAAAGCCCTGTCCATGCCTGCAATACCAATAGCAGAAAGCAACCCTCCGATGGTAGTAGGTATCAGGCAAACAAACAAAGAAATAAATGCAGCAATGGTTATGGGTGCTTGCGCAAAGTCAGCAAAAGGTTTTAATGTAACCGTTACCAAAATAAAAACCAAAGTAAAACCTGCAAGTAAAATGGTCAATGCAATTTCATTAGGTGTTTTTTGTCTGGAAGCACCTTCTACTAACGCAATCATTTTATCCAGAAAACTTTCACCTTGTTCTGTGGTAACACATACGACAATTCTATCGCTCAAAACCTTAGTACCCCCTGTTACACTGCTTTTATCGCCCCCTGCTTCTCTAATTACAGGGGCACTTTCTCCGGTTATGGCACTTTCATCAATGGTAGCTAGACCTTCAATAATTTCACCATCCGAAGGAATAATATCGCCTGCTTCGCAAACAAAATAATTGCCTTTTTCTAATTGAGAAGAAGGGATGATTTTTATTTCGCCCACTATCATTTCGCCAACAGGTTGTAACATTTTGGCTGGGGTTTCTTCTCTGGTTTTACGCAGGCTATTGGCTTGCGCTTTACCTCTTGCTTCTGCAATGGCTTCTGCAAAATTGGCAAATAATAGGGTAAAAAATAAAAGCACCGTAATGACCAGATTGTATACAAGACTTCCCTGGCTTTGCTCGCCCATAACAATCCAAATACAAACTCCTCCCATGATAATGGTGCCTAACCATACCATAAACATTACAGGGTTGCGGAACATGTTAGCAGGATGCAATTTTGCAAAAGATGCTTTTAGGGCCTCTACAACAAGGTCTTTACTAAATAAACGATTTGATTGATTTTGTTTCATGGGGATGGAATTAATAGAGCGTAAAATATTCAGCAATCGGACCGAGTGCCAATGAAGGGAAGAAGGAAAGGGCAGTAACAATCAGGATCACTGCAAAAATCATGATGCCAAAAGTGGTCGTATCTGTTTTTAGCGTACCGGCACTTTCAGGGATTTGTTTTTTTGCTGCCAGCATACCCGCAATAGCTACTGGTCCAATAATGGGTAGGAAACGACCTAGAATTAGAACTATTCCCGTACTAGTATTCCACCAAAGTGTATTGTCGCCAAGACCTTCAAATCCACTTCCGTTATTGGCAGCGGAAGAAGTATATTCATACAACATTTCACTGAAACCATGGAATCCAGGGTTGTTTAACCAGCTAGCATAGGCTTCGGGATTATTTACGTATAGATAGCTCGACAATGCTGTTCCTACTAATATTAAGAAGGGATGAAGCAAAGCAATTAACATTGCAATTTTTATTTCATTCGCTTCAATCTTTTTTCCAAGAAATTCAGGGGTTCTTCCAACCATTAATCCACTAATAAAAACAGCCAGAATGATGAAGATGAAAAAGTTCAGCAGGCCTACCCCACAACCTCCATAAAAACTATTAACCATCATGGCAAGCATTTCATTCATGCCACTCATGGGCATGGTACTGTCGTGCATGGCATTAACAGATCCTGTAGAAATGACGGTGGTAACAATGCTCCAGAATCCAGATGCTGCTGCACCAATTCTCATTTCTTTGCCTTCCATGGCGCCTAATTTCTGCTGAATACCCATTTTAGCTATGGCAGGATTGCCATTGACTTCCTGAACAATGTTGGGGATGGCCAGCAGAAGAAAGCCCACTGTCATCACTCCAAAAATCATCCAGCTCATTTTTCTTCTATTGATAAAATAGCCAAAGGCAAAAATCATAGAGAATGGAATTAACAATTGCGCTATCATTGCTACCATATTCGAGAAATAGGAGGGGTTTTCTAAGGGATGGGCACTGTTAGAGCCAAAATAACCGCCCCCATTGGTTCCCAGGTGTTTAATCGGGACAAAAGAAGCAACCGGTCCTCTGGATACCTGAATGGTATCTCCTTGCAGGTTTACCATTTGCTCTTTCCCTTCAAAGCTCATTGGCATTCCTTCCAAAAGAAAAAGAATGGCAATCACTACGGAAATGGGGAGCAAGATTCTTGTAATTGATTTTACAAAAAAGAAATAAAAATTACCCAGTTGATGAGTAGCCCTGTCTTTGAGCGCTTTGAACAATACTACAGCTGCAGCCATACCAGTTGCTGCACTAACAAATTGTAAGAACTGTAAGAACAATTGACTTAGATAACTAACGCCCGTTTCTCCTGAATAGTGTTGAAGATTACAATTCACTACAAAAGATATAGTGGTATTAAAAGCAAGATGGGCACTCATGTCCGGATTCTTATCCGGATTCAGGGGTAACCAACTTTGGTTCATTAATATCAGCATGCCTAATACAATCCAAACCCCATTAATAATCATCATGGCCAACATATGTTGTTTCCAATTCATTTCTGTGTTGGGATTAATGTTGCTGATGCCGAAGAGCCATTTTTCCAGGGGATTAAAAACCCTGTTAAGTCGCGTAGGTTGTCCGCCATAAACTTTTGCCATGTATTTGCCTAAAGGAATGGCCAACAACAAGCTAATAGTAAACATGAAGACAATACCAATCATTTCTGAATACATAGGATAGATTTAAAATTTTTCAGGTTTAACCAGTACATAGCACATATAGCAGAATACCAAAATGGAAATAATAAATAATACAAGCATAGCTTTCTGTTTTTAGTGTTGCCAAACAATAGGCAATGCTCGTGCCTGTTCCTCAAAAACAGGTGAGATTCAATAAGGGAAAGGGTTTGCGCTATGGCATGCTGTTTTGGGATAAAAAAAACCCTTTCATTTTGAAAGGGTCTAGATTATCGTTTCGATAGGGTTAGTTTACTAGTGTAGCTTATACTCATCTATTTTCCGGTATAAGGTAGTAAGGGCAATATTCAGCAATTTGGCAGATTCTGTTTTATTGCCATTGGTATATTTTAGTACTTTCTGAATATGCTTCTTTTCCATTGCGGCCAATTCTAAGGTGTCATTCTCATCAGCAAATCCTTCCATTTGAAAGTCGGAAGGCAGTGTAACTGGCAAAAGAAGATTTCCATCGGAAATAATTAGGCTTCTTTCAATTACGTTTTTCAATTCTCTGATATTGCCTTTCCACGGATGCGCTTTAAGGGCTTTCAAATACTCGGGTGACAATTGAACTTGTTTTTTATTCAGCTTTTCTGCAAAATGCAAACAAAAGAATTGTGCAAGTTCATTGATGTCCTGAGTTCTCTCTCTTAATGGAGGTAAATGGATTTGAAAAACAGAAATCCTATAATACAAATCTTCTCTAAAATGGCCTTGCTGTATTTCCAGTTGAAGATTCCGATTGGTTGCAGCGATGATTCTTAGATTCACTGTGGTTGGTTTACTGTCTCCTACTTTTAAAAATTGACCACTTTCTAATACACGAAGCAATTTAGCCTGAAGATCAATCGGCATTTCTCCAATTTCATCCAAAAAGACCGTTCCTCCGTTGGCTTCTTCGAAAATACCTTTGCTGTCTTTTATTGCCCCGGTAAAAGCTCCGGCCTTATGACCAAATAGTTCGTTTTCTAGTAATTCTTTACTGAAAGCCGCACAGTTAATGGCAATGAATGTTTTTTTACTTCTACCACTATTGTGGTGAATAGCTTGTGCAAAAACTTCTTTGCCTGTACCTGTTTCTCCATGCAATAAAACAGTAGCATCTGTTACTGATACTCTTTCTGCTGCGCGGATGGCTTCCTGAATAGAAGCTGATTTACCCAAAATGCTGGCAAAGGAATATTTGTTTTCTAATCTTTTTTCAAGTTGAAACAATCGTTTTGATAGAGCAACTTTTTCTACTGCTTTATATAGGAGGGGAATGATTTTATCGTTATCGTCTGCTTTGGTTATATAATCAAATGCCCCTTTTTTCATAGCCTGAACCCCATCCGGGATATTGCCATAGGCAGTTAACAAAATAACTTCAATAAAAGGGTATTTTTCTTTGATTTGCCCTAGCAGTTCTACACCATTGGTGTCTGGTAATTTTACGTCACAAAGCACAACATCCACAGAAAGCGTTTCGAGTTTTTTCAAAGCCAGTTTGGCTGTGCCTGCTTCTAAAACGTCAAATCCTTCCAATGAAATAATTCTGGAAAGTAAGGAACGAAGTTTTTCCTCATCGTCAATTATCAAAATGGTATTCACACTACAAATATATTGTTATCTGTTTTTAACGGGATATACGATTTTGAAGCTGTGCGCAAGCCATTTAGAAATCTAGGGACGGAATTTACAGTAGCGTCCCGGATGGGCCACCAAAGGATATACTGTAAAAGTGAACGGGAAACCAGCCAATGTAAAAGCAGTGCCTGGATCCTATGTACAAATCAACAGGGTTTGGAAATCGGGCGATGTAGTAGAAGTGAAAATGCCGTTTCAGTTTCACTTAGATCCGGTGATGGATCAGCAGAATATTGCCAGTTTATTTTACGGCCCCATTTTATTGGCGGCTCAGGAAACCGAAGCCAGAAAAGAGTGGAGAAAAATCAGTTTCGATGCAAATGATATTGGCAAATCAATCAGTGGCGATCCAAAGCAATTGCAATTCAATATTGGGGATGTGGTTTTTAAACCGTTTTACGATTCATACGGTAGACATTCAGTTTATTTAGACGTACAGTTCAATTAGCATACGGGGGTTTTTGGACGGGAAGCAGGATAACACTTGCTTCCCTTTTTTTTGATTAATTTGTGCGTAATCAAATTGAATCAAATGCGGAGGATGTTGGCTATTGCAATTGTATGTTTTGTTTTTTCTGCAGCGGCATTTGCACAAGTACCGAAAGCCTATCCCCAGCAATTGCAAGGCAGTGCCCAGACTGCACAACAAAAAATGGACAAAGCTTTGCAGTTTTCCAAGGAAGGAAAATATGTAGCTTCCATAGAATTGTATCAGGACCTGCTCAAGAACCATGTAGCAGAATTAAAAAAAGACATTGCACTCAAGTCATTGGTGTATCTGGAATTGTCTTTTAGTCATTCCAGTTTGGGAAATCAGAAAGAAGAAATAGACTATGTAGAGAAAGCCATTGAAATAATGGAGAGTCATTTTACACAGATCAAGGAAATAGACTATTTAACAGCCTACAATAATCTGCATTACTATTACGGAGAATACGACGACAGCAAAGGCTTGCAGAATACCTATCAAAAATTTGCCACTTACTTTAAAGCCCGCTTCAAAGTAAATGAAGCTTCCCCTGCTTATTATTACGCAAGAAGAATACTTAGAAAAATGGAAGTGATTGCTGCCGGACTGGAAGATGATCCTAAAAAAGCCGTAGCGATTATTCAAAGTTTCCAACAGGAAATAAAGCAAAGTCCTTCAGAAGAATTACAGGCCGACAGGTCTTATTTACTTGCCTGTTATTCCAGCCTCTGTGACTATTACAATTACAATTCAACCGATCATGCCGCAGGTATTCAGGCAGGCAATGCTTTCTTGCAAACGGCCACTGCCTTGAAAGACTCTTTCAATATCATGTTGTCGCATTCCAAACTGGCCAATCAGTATCGGGAAATGGGCGACTATAAAAAAGCCCTGTATCATGTAGAATCCTCTTTACAAAGTTTTCAATTTCCACCAACCAGCATCAGCCGCTTCAGTTTAGAAACCATGAAAGCCATGAATATGGCCAGTTTGCAGGATTATACACCAGCAATGGCAATGGTGGAGCGGAATATACTCTCCCTCTTGCAAACCCATATTGGTCCGAACCAACAGATACTGAGTTTTAACCCTCAACTGATTAAGCAACTGAACAATAGTCGCTATGTAAATATATTTGCCAGTTCTGCACTGATCTTTATTGAAGCCTATCGGCAACAAAAGAAACCCCTGTACTTAGAGAAAGCAGAGAAGCTGGTATCAACCGCTTCCTTATTGTTTGGCGAGTATTACAAGAAAGGCAGTTACAACAGTACCTTGAATAACCTGCACAAAAAAATTGTGGAAGGATATTTGTTTGTTGCAATCGAAAAATATCCCAATGCTTATCTTCCTAAAAAAAGAATTCTTGAGCAAATAGAGAAGAATACTTCCTTTCATTTAGCCAAGTCTTTTGAATTGCAGTTATTAAAACAAAATACCCCGATTGCAAAGTTGATGCATGAACTGCAATGGCAACAACAACAAAAGGAATTCTGGTCGCAGGAACAAATTGAAAAAGGGAAAACAGTAGACTATTCAACAAAAATTCAGGAACAGGTAGTAGCCATACAAAAACTGGAGAAGGAAGTAGCCACTAAACAAAAAGCATTTACCAATTTTACGCTGGCCAATTATTCTGTAGACGCCTGCATGCAACTTCTGCAACCCCAACAGGCGATACTTAAATATTATGTGGCTACCAATTATGCCTTCCGTGTATTGATTACCCATGATGATATTGCCATCCAGCAGCTGGGTACCGTAAAAGCGCTGGCTGAAAAAGTAAATACATACAATGCATTGATTAAAAAACCCAATAGCAATTGGAAGCCCTTGTCTGCTGCATTGTATGAGCAGCTGGTAAAAGGAATTCAACCGCAGCAACTCACCATTATCCCCGATAATTTTTTAAACTATTTGTCTTTTGAAAGTCTGTACAATGCAGCAACCAAACAGTTTTTGGTGAATCATTATCCCATTACTTATAACTATTCTCTTTCCTTGTGGTACCTGCATCAGAAAAACAGAAACACTACTGACAAAGCAAAACTGGCCGCTTTTGCCCCGGACTATACACAAACGGTTTATAAGAATGCTTCTTTAGCAAAGCTTCCCTTTGCCAAAGAAGAAGCAGAGCAGGTAGCGGGCATATTCAAAGGAGATTCTTTTACTGGTAATGCTGCTTCCAAAGAAAATTTTTACGATCAATCCAACAAAGCCAGTATGCTGCATTGTGCTGCGCATGCGGTTTTGTACGATAACAATTTCAATGAATCCTGCCTCTTGTTCAATCAGGCCCAACCGCTGTATTTAAGTGAACTTTACACAAAAGCCATGCCTCTGGAATTGGTGGTACTCAGTGCCTGTAATACCGGTGCGGGTAAATTGGTAGAGGGAGAGGGACTGATGAGTTTGTCCAGGGCCTTTACCTATGCAGGAGTAAAAAGTACAGTGGTAAGTTTATGGCAGGTACCAGACAAAGAGACGGCAGCAATTATGGTTTTGTTTTACCAGTATTTAAATAAGGGATTGAATAAGGCAGCGGCATTGTCAAAAGCAAAACAGGATTTTGTAAGCCAATATCCATTGTATGCACATCCTTATTTCTGGAGTGGATTTATACTAACGGGGAATGATGCCCCCCTTACTTCATCATCGGGCCCATGGTTCTGGCTTGTTTTGATAGGAGCAGTGTTGCTGGTTGTAGCAGGCGCTTACTTTTTGTTCTTAAGGAAGAAAGCCTAATTCAGTTCCCAGCTTTTTTGCGTTGCCTGCAAATGGGTTGTCGGTTGCTGCCGTTGATTGAATCAATGGTTTCGCTTTTGCTGGCTGCTCCATTTTAATGTACAACAAACCGAGATACCAGGTGGCAATGGGTGCCGTTTCTCCTTTTGTGGCAATGGCTGCTTCAAAATTTTTTCTGGCGGCTTCATTTTGGTTCAGTGACATTTGAGCAATTCCCATATACAATTGCAGGTCTTTCCATTGATCGCTTTGTTGTAATTGCTGAAATGCATAGATGGCTTTTTCGTAATCTCCACCATCATAGTAGGCAAATGCCTGAGATAAACGGGTATCGGTATTGGCAGTTCTTTCTACAGGTGCAATTGTATTGGGATAGGGTTCATAATAAGCAGAGAAAAGGGCATTATAATCGGGGCCACGCAAAAGCTGAAGGGTTGTAAATAAGGCAGCAACAACAATGGAAGCAGCAGCTGCCCATTGCCAGATATAGCGCTTCTTTTTTGCCGCAATGGATGCTTCCAAAGCCTGCAATTGCTTTTTAACTGCGGCTCTTTCTGCCAGGTGAATACCGGTAGATATTTTTAATTCTTCATCCATTGTGTTCGGCAATTAGTGTTTTGAGTTGTTTAATGCACCTCGATTTTTGCGATTTAACTACATCTTTATTTTCATATCCCAACAAGTGAACAATCTCTTCCAGTTTTTTCTCTTCATAATAGAACAGCTGCAGAATCTTTTTACAGTGCGCTCCCATCTTTTCATAATAGGATTGCAATAAAACAATTTGCTCCTCTTTTTGGGCAGCTTCCATAAAATCCCATTCTATTTCGGGTAGTTCTTCTATTTCAATGGTTGGTTTTTTCTCTTTTTTTAAATGATGAAACAACATGTATTTGCCAATAGCAAACAAATAAGTAGCAACCGAGCTTTTCACTGCTATGGGTTTGTTCTTTCTTATTTGCTCTATCAGTGCAACCACAGCGTCCTGATAAATATCAATGGCCGTATCCTTTGAAACGGAATAACCAAGGGCAAAGCCAATGAACTTCTCCCGATTTTCAGTGTACACACGTTCCAGGTCAAAAGACTTGTTGTTGATCATTAGTGTAAATATCCTTAAAAGGTAAATCGGAAAAAAATAATCTCTTTTTTGGGTTTACTTTTTTTCCAAGGTTACACTAAAGCTTGTAACCATTCTAAAACCTTCATTATGAATTCTTTAAAGTTATTGTTCTTATTGAGCTGTATGTTCATGCAATTGGCTGTTCAGGCTCAGGAAGAAAAGAAAAACCTGCTCAAGCGCATTACCGAAAAAACAAAGACTACTTCAGAACAAAGGGCTGAAAATACAGGAGACAAAATCGGCAATAAAATTGGCGATAAGGCAGATGCGGCAGTGGATAGTTTACTCAGTGGAGCCTGGTTCAAGAAAAAGAAAAAGCCCAATGCTGATAGTGACAAAAATCAGGGAAAGAATAAAACTAAAAAAGAAGGAGATGCGGACGACGAAGATGCGAATGGGGAAACTGCCAACGGAGACCGCAAAGCCAATGTAAAAAATGGTCCGCAATCGGTTGGAGCTTATGGAAAGTTCGACTTTGTTGCGGGTGAGAAGCAATTGTATTTTGACAATTTTGATCGCTTGGAAGTAGGGGATTTTCCGGCAGAAATGAATACCAATGCCAGTGGCGAAGTAGTGAAGCTGGAAAACAAAGAAGGCAAATGGTTGCGCTTGAGCAAGAATGGATCCTTTGTTCCCGATGCCATGCAAAAACTACCCGAAAACTGTACGATTGAATTTCAGGTAGGTATTAATGCCGACCCTAGCAATAATATGTCAGGGTTTGGATTGAATTTTACCACCATCCAGGAAGACCTGATGAAAGATGCTTTTTTTTCTAAGGGTACTTCTATTGTTTATCTGCATCCCGGTGCCGCAGAAGCGGGCATCTTCATCAATCCTACCAATGGACCGGAAATAGACAATCAAATTAAGATGCCGCAGTGGGATGTAAAAACAGGTGAACAGTTTGTAAAAGTTTCCATATGGCGCCAGAAGGGAAGGCTTCGGGTGTATATGAACGAAGATAAAATCATTGATGTGCCCAGGTTCTTTACCGAAACAGGCAATTACGGATTTGCTTTTTTCAGAAGTTTCTTTAACGACTGCGATCTCTATCTTACCAATCTTCGCTATGCAGTAGCAGGCGCAGACACCCGGAATAAATTAATTACTGAAGGCAGGTTCAGCACCAATGAAATTTTGTTTGATGTAAACAGCGATAAAATAAAACCGGAGAGCAATACCATTCTCTCCGATATAGGAAAAGTATTGGCAGAGAATGCTACTGTGAGTGTTAAAATCATTGGTCATACCGATAACGATGGAGACGCAGCAGCCAATATGGTCTTATCTAAAAAGCGTGCGGAAGCGGTAAAAATGAGATTGGTATATGGATTCGGCATAGACGAATCCAGAATTCAGACAGATGGAAAAGGCGCCAGCGTTCCCTTGAATACCAATAAAACGCCGGAAGAAAAAGCCATTAACCGCAGAGTAGAATTCATTAAACTATAATTATTATTTACAAAGTCAGTATATGAAATATATCATCCTATTCGTATTGTGTTCCGCCAGTTTTGTAGCCAATGCACAATTTCGTTTACACACCAAGTGGACCAATTCCTTACAACATACCAGTGGCCCTGATGCGGGCATCACCCGTATTGCCAGAGAACTCATTTTTGCCACACCTGAGGCCAATACACTAAAGATGGTGGATCCTTTTACCGTTATTGCCCGACCTACCAAGCCAATCAGCATTGATATGGAGAATGGTGTTTATGTGAATAATATCGGCACTTTCGATGCAAAATTATTTGATGCAGCGCTCAACCGATATATCATTGCACTACCCATGGTTCGTCTTTCAGATACGAAGAAAGATGGCAAAACATTTGGAAGAGGCAAGCGCGTATACTTGGCTTTGTATAAAAATAATTTCGACAGCACCCGATTAACGGTAGTAGAAAAACATGCATCCCTTAGTTGGACAATCGGCAATCAAAGTCCTGTGGTACGGGTAAGTAGCCCCAGTATTAGTGAGTATACATCCAATGCTGTAAAGGTAGACAGTCTCGAGTTCAGGGCTGCTGCCGGAACCAGCACTGGTTCAATTGCCAAGCCGATTGATCTTACCAAAGCTTTTCCACAAAGTATTAAAGCCAATAAACCGATAGTACTTCCCGGTTACAAAGCACCTGAAGAAGAAGAGGAGGATCAGCTGCTGAATGTAACGAGAACCAGCACCAGTTTTCGTTTCATGGTAAAAAGTATTGAGACCCTGAATATTGATACCGATGATGAAAAGACAGTGAATGATGCATCTATTAAAAACAAAGCAGAGTACCTGGGTGTGCTGGTGGCAGAAGCCATTACCAATGCCAAAGTATTTTCCGTTAATTTTTTCAATTTCCCATCAAAGAGCACTGGCTCTCCCAATCCTGTTCGATTAGCAATAGGAGAGAAACGAGCCATTCCTAATAGCGGTAATACCATTTTTACCATACCAAGGAATCAGTTTGAAACTGCCAAACTAAGATTCGCAGGCAGTTTAGCTGAAATTGATGAAGTCACTAAACTGGAAATGCCTTATACCTCAGAGTTTATGCTAGAGAATAACCAGTTCAGAGAAGTCTTACTAAAAAATCTATTTAGCGGCACCAATTATTTTGATATCAAGCGCCCTGGAGTTGGGTTTACGCTAAGGGTTCATTTTGAGATAGAAGAGTTGAATTGATTATTCAAACAGTCTGGTAAAATGGTTCTCCAGATGGCTTCTCATACCATTTCTGAATTCTTCAGGAGAACCGTTTTCTAAAATTTCAACAAGCTCTTTATGAGATACAAATGTTTTAAGCATGGGTTGCTTTTTCAATAAACCACTGTTATGAACGTAATCAAAAACAGGTAGCAACATCTTCTGGAATTTCTTCAGGGTTTCGTTACCTGTTATTTCATATAGCTTACCATGAAATGCAATTTCATGTTCAATATTAAATAAATGATATTGGGTTGCTGGTGGTTCATCAGAAACAATCTGACGCAATGCAGCAATATCTTCTTTGGTGATTCTGTGAAACAGCAGGTCAGCCATTCCAATTTCCAATACCAATCGTATTTCAAAAATTTCCTTCAAAGTGTCCGGAGCCAGAATATGCGGATTCATACTCTTGCTCATCAATCCAAAAATATCGGGGCTGGTAATAACCGATCCCTTCTTCTTTTTCGACTCAATCAGACCCATAATTCTAAGACGGGTGAGGGCTTCTCTTACCACTGTTCTGCTAACCCCTAATGCTTCCGCCAGTTCAATTTCCTTAGGAATCACGTCCCCCACCGAGAGCTTTCTTTTTTGCAAAAGATCTACCAGGCTGTCTTCCACTTTGTCCACCAGGCTACTAGTGTCCATGGGTTTTATTTCATTCTTAATGAAAGCCAGGGTCATTAGATTATGTATTACTTATTATTTGCGAAATCCAAAGTTACCAAAAATGTAGCGATTTTTCGAATAACTCATAATAAATTAAAAATCAATATATTATAAAATTGTTAAAAT
>CALEST010000284.1 GCA_937907555.1 uncultured Sediminibacterium sp. | reverse complement strand
AGTTTTCTGCAATTGAGTCTTATTGTAAAGAAAATATTTATTCAGCTTCCTATCAGGATTTATCCGCTGTTCCAGCCTGGGGAGGATGGTCGGTGCTTGAAGTGCTGGATCACCTTAACTTTTATAACCGATGGTATTTACCAAGAATTGATGAAGCTATTCAGCGACATCGTTTACAGGAACTTGAAAATGGGGTTTTTAAATCTGGTTGGCTGGGCGCTTATTTCACCAAAATGATGAAGCCCTCACCCGACGGAATCATTGCTACAAAAATGAAAGCGCCTAAAAATGCTGTTCCTGCAACTGTGCTTAATCCGGATCTGGTGATTAGCCAGTTTTCGGCTCATCTTTCTCATTTGCATTATTTACTGCAAAATGCTGTTTTTGCTGATTTAAACAAAGGGAGGGTGGTTACTTCACTTTCTTCCTTAGTAAGAATTAATACCGGAGACAGTCTTGCTTTTTTACTTGCACATATGGAAAGACATTTTTGTCAGATCCAGTCTATCCAAAAAGGGGTATCACATAAATATGTGATAAAAAAGTTGGAAAAACTGGTTTAAAAAATGATTGAATGGCAATAGGGTCAGATAAACGGCAGCAGTTGGCATTTTTCCAACTAATTAACTAAAACTGCCTCTTTTTTTCACCAGTTTATGTGATTTCCAAGCTTCATTTTAAAATCAATTTTTGTATCCTCAAATAATTTATATGTCAAAGTATTTTACACTAAGCTTCTTATTCAGCATTTTGTTTTTTGCTGTTACCGCTAACCCTGCTTCCCCTAAAGAAACACTAATCGGAGGCACTATTATGGCCAATAACAAACCCGTAAATGGAGCTGTGGTATATCTTTTAAAAGATACAGGCAACAGCATTGTTAAAACTACTATTTCGGATAATGACGGCAAATTCAGTTTCATGTATTTGCCTGAAAAATTCAGAATTAAAGTGAATGCTTTGGGGTATAATGATTACATAAGTGAAGTGAAAACACCTGGCAGTGAAATTTCAATAAAACTGACTGCTTCTGAAAATATCATGTCCTCAGTAACGGTTGTTTCTCAACGAAAGCTGGTTGAAGTAAAAACCGATAAAACTGTTATTAATGTAGACGCATCACCTACCAATATTGGCACTACTGCGCTGGAAGTATTGGAGAAAGCCCCGGGTGTTGTAGTAGATAAAGATGGCAATATTTCCATGCTGGGTAAAGCCGGAGTGATTATTATGATTGACGGGAAGCCTACTTATATGAGTAGCGCTGATGTTTCCAATTATTTAAAATCGCTTAGCAGCAATCAGCTGGATCAGATTGAATTGATTACGCAGCCATCTGCAAAGTTTGATGCAGCAGGGAATGCCGGAATTATTAATATCAAAACAAAGAACAACAAGCCCATGGGAACCAATGGTACTGTTGGGGCCACTTACTCTCAGGGTGTTAACAGAAGACTTGCGCTTAATGGTAGTCTGGGTTATAGAAAAGGGAAATTAAATCTTTTCGGAAGTGTCAATGTTTTTGACAATATGTCTTTTAATAAAATTGAATTGTCCAGAAATATTCGCAATGTAAATACAAAAGATATTGTTTCAGTTTTAGATCAGTCAACAACAATGGGGGTACATGTAAAGCCCTTCAATACCAAATTCAGTCTTGATTATCTGGCATCAAAGAACAGCAGCCTTGGCATGTCTTTTTCGGGAAACTTTAATGATAATTTCTTTACTCTGCCTACAAGAATGGAAGTAAGCAATGCAAGTGGCGTATTGCAGGGAGTGTATAATTCAAACACACAGAATGCAATGCGTGTTAGTAATATCATTGGTAATTTATACTGGAAAACAAAGCTGGATACCACAGGTAGAGAATTGACGGCAGATCTGGATTATATCAGAAACAGTTCTGATTTTAACCAGGATATGAGTAGTTATTATTATCCTCAAATGAACAATCCTGCAGAAGCTCCATACATATTAAAAGGAATTAACCCTTCTGTTATCAATGTGTATTCTGCTAAAGTAGATTATGTACATCCCTTTAAAAAAGAAGGCAAGCTGGAAGCAGGCCTTAAGGCAAGTTTTGTAGAAACAGATAATAACTCTGCCTTTAAAGTATTGAAAAACAATAACTGGGAAGTGGATCCAAGAAGTAATGAATTTATTTATAATGAGAATATTTATGCTGCTTATGTAAATGGAAGTAAGCAATGGAAAAAATGGGG
>CALEST010000283.1 GCA_937907555.1 uncultured Sediminibacterium sp. | reverse complement strand
ATAAACAATTTATCATGATAAACAGGAGAAGCCGAATACCTGTGATATAGTAGGCGATTTTTTTAACTTAAAGCAACAAGAATGAAAAAGATGTATTTGGTGCTGATTGCCGTAGTGATGGCTATCGGTTTCAGCGCATTCACTCCACCAGTGAATAAAAAAGCCACAAACGTGGTCACCTATCAGGATGATAATATGGACTGGCATGTCTTTACAGGTGATCCATGTATTGGAAACGAGATTCCGGAATGTTTTAAAATAACACCCCACGGTACTCGTAAATTATACTATAACTATGACCTGAACGATCCTGTAAAAAGGAATGCGCCTTAAACCCTAAATCAAAGTAGCCTTTATGATGTATTAATCATTATAAAGGCTACTTTCAATTTTTTGAAATTATCTTTTTTGAAGCAACAGGACCTGCATTGGCTGCTCACTTAATACCAGGTCCAGGCCGATACTACGTAAGGCATTTATAACTGATTCACGGTCATATATAACAGTTTCCATGGATAGGTCAACCGAATAATCAATTCCCGTAGCATCAATATAGGGATAATTATCCTGTTTTGACAATAACAGTAAATCTAATACAGTAGAGATATTCACGCACTGGAAATTGATGCTAGTATAACTTCCGGAATACTTTGTTTGTTGATACCTGCTTTTCAATCTTTCCTTTGCATTGGGCATAGCAATAAGTTTCCAGCATGGCATCAAACGGTTAACAACCATTGCCTCGTATCCGAAGTAGGTTGCCAAATCGTTCTGTAAGGCTCGTCGTAATAATAAATTTCCTGAATCAGGAAGTGTAGTACTAAAGCTGTAATTATACCGTGGCGATTTGTCCAAATGTGTTTCTCTACCTAATACAACTGGAACAGGGTAAATTTTTCCGTAAACACTATCCCTGGTGTCCCACCATGCCCACTCTAAAAATGCATACATATAAAGATCAGCAACTGTTACACTGAAAGCCTGGAAAAAATTGCCTTTGCAGGAATACTGCAAATGCCTTGGATAGCTTGTCGATTGGTTTTTACTCCAGCGACTAAGAACAGATCGGAATAAAAATCCCGTATCAGGTCCTCCATTTCCATTAACCAAAAACAATTTGGAATCATCAAATATTTGCTTGCTAATCACCTCATCCTGAGGTATTGGAAATCCGGCTATAAACCGTTCTAAAAACATTGGATTCAGTTCATCAGGGCCTGTCGTAGTCTGGACTATTCCATTTTCATCGAGCCAGATATAATGTGGAAAAGCAGGAATTTTATATTGTTCGAAAAAAGCAGAATCGTATAGAGCCACCAAAGTAAGCGATAGCTTAGATTTGAATTTTTCAAATATCGCTTTTATGTCACGATCTTTCTTCCCCAACATTACAATACGAATGGACTCCTTGTACTTCTTTTGAAGATCCTCTGTCTTAGGCAACATTCTGAAACAAACGATACAGGAACTGGAAAATAAATCAAGGATCACTTTACGTCCTTTTTGCCTTTCTTCTGCCAGAATATCGTTCAGTTCCTTATTAGCTGAATAATTGAATTTCTCACCGGTTTTAAGGGGTAATCTGTTTTGCGCAGGCAAAATGATTCCCGTAAGCAGCAATGCTGCTACGATTATACTTCTTTTCATGAGTTGTTAAATGGGTGAAATCAGTACCCTGGGTTTTGTGATAAATTGGGGTTGCGAAGACGTTCTGTTTGAGGAATGGGGAATAGCTGATCTGTCTCATTCCAATTACTTCCTTTAATTGGTGTCAGTACTCCATCAATCGTTTGTGTTCTTTTCAGGTTTATCCAGCGATCTCCTGTCTCAAACATTAATTCAAATTTTCTTTCTGCCTGAATACTGTCCAGAAGTGCAGCCTGACTTAAGCCACTAACAGCAAAAAGACCAGCACGAAGACGAATGGTATTTAGGTCTGATTCGCCCTGAATAAGTTTATGCTGCATGGCTCTTGCTTCGGCGCGAATCAAAAATTGTTCCGCCAGCCGTAACACAATAGTATATTCTGTAATCGCAGGTGCATTTTGTCCTACCTTGTATTTATAAGGATAATAAAAAGTACCTGCGGATGTGCTGATTGATTTAGTCCACGCCAATTGTCGTCTGTCACCAGGTCTGAAAGAACTGAGAAACCCGGGAGCTATGGATATAATGGAGGGGGCGCCAGACAAAATAAAATTCGCCCCGGGAGAACTGTTAAACCTGGGTACAACAGACATCAGTTGAAAAATGGCTTCCGGACTTCCTTTTAGAAAACTATTATTTAAATCCGGCGTTAGGCTATAAAGGGAGGAACCTATTATACTTTCCGATTCGGCTTCAGCCTCCGGCCACTTTCCAAGATGCAGATATACCCTTGCCAGTAATGCTGCAGCGCTCCATTTATTCGGTCGGACTCTTTCCGAAGATGAAGTATTGGTTCCGCTTTTATAACCAGCGGGCAATAACCCTTTGCCAGTTACAAGGTCGGTCGTTATAAATGAATAAATCTCAATGACTGGGGTCCTTGCTAAAACCGAGTTTATAGTGTAGTCAGTTGATGTAACCAATGGAACCGGGCCATATAGATTAACCAAATAGTAGTAACAGAAGGCTCTGATAAAACGGGCCTCCCCCTCCAATTGCTCTTTGATGGCTGGGGTAAGTGAGGTGGAGCGGTTTATCCCTTCCAGGACAGCATTACACTGATAAATATACCTGTAAAGGTTGGTCCAAAGTGTATTTATCAGTTGATTGCCTGCCGTCAGATTATTTGTTGCCAGATCAACATAATCACTCTGTGCGGAGTGATTGCGAAATTCATCTCCCGCTAGGCCAGTATAAGCGGGTAAATGGAAAAAAAGTCCTTGTGTTTCCATTTGCGAGTAGATAGCCAGTTGAGCAGCTGTTGCAGTGGCATCTGATGCGAATACAGCAGTACTGGAAAGTTGGGTACGGGGTTGCTCTACTTCCAAATATTTTTTACATGAAAAGCAGGTTGTACAGAAAAGAATAAGCAGAATATTTTTCATATAGATCGTTTTAAAAATTAATCTCCACGCCAGCAGTGAACAGTTTCACTGGTGGTAAAAATGTTTGTGTCTCCGGGTCAAGCCCTTTATAGGACGTAACAGTAAACAGGTTATGACCCTGAAGAAAGAGGTTGACCTGTTTTATTCCTATTTTCTTCATTGACTGAGTAAGTGCATCAAAAGCAATATACAGGTTACGCAGCCTTATGTAGGATGCATCGCTAAACCCTGCATCGCTGAACTGATAATAGCCATAAGCATTGTTTGCTGCGGCATTAGAAACCGAGTAACGCTGGATAGTACTTTCGTCTCCAGGTTTCTGCCAGCGGTTCATGACATATATCGGCTGATTGCTGAGTGCTCCGGGGCGGGAAAACCAAACAAGATAATTAGGTGCATAAGGTTGACGCACAAATTGTATCAAACAAGAAACTGAAAATCTACCCAGAACCAGGTTTTGTTGAAATCCTCCGAAACAAAATTGGGATCCATCTACTATCTTCTGTTCATCCTGGGGTGATCCTAACTGGTTATTATTATCATAATCAATGAAGGTATATACTCCGGTTGCAGGATTGACACCATTAAATCCAAATCGTTTGGAAATATTAAGTGACTGACCAATTACATAGGAGTTTGCATAACTGGAGGAAGACAATCCATCGAAGCGAACAAGTTTGTTCCTTGGCACTGTCAGATTAGCGGAAAAACTCCAGTTTCTCCGGGCCTTTTTTATTAATGTTCCGGATAATTCAATCTCCCATCCCGTATTGCGTATCGTGGCAGGAAGATTTTTCAAAACACCGGAAAAACCTGTTGTTGTTGGCAGCGGGTATTGAATTAACTGATTGCGGGTGATATTGTGATAATAATTCCCAGTTAGTTGAAACCTGTCTTTTAAAAATCCCAGGTCAATTCCAAATTCCCTTTTAGTAACCTCCTCCCAGCTAAATGATGGATTAAAAAGCTGAGTGGGATAAAATGGAGTTACAGATTGATAGGCATTGGTGTAGGGAGAATACAGATCCAGGTATCTGTAATCACCGATCTGGTCATTTCCGCTGCGTCCCCAACTCATTCTTAATTTACCGAAACTGAGTGCCTGCTGTTTTTGAAGCCATTTTTCCTTACTAAAAACCCATCCCAAACCTGCAGAGTAAAAATTGGCAAACCGATCGCCGGGACCATACCGGCTCGATCCGTCTCTCCGGGCAGTAACGGTGGCTAAATATT
>CALEST010000282.1 GCA_937907555.1 uncultured Sediminibacterium sp. | reverse complement strand
GGAGGCAAACCTGGTTCACCCACTCCTTTTATTTTATTTCCACCGTCGGCTAAAATATGTACTTCCACCTTTGGCATTTCATTGATCCGAACCAACGGATTATTATGGAAATTGGATTGAACCGTTGCTCCCTTGTCAAAAGTAATACCCCCTTTAATGGCAGCAGTTAAAGCCATTACAGCAGAGCCCTCAACCTGTGCTCTGGTATTATCCGGATTTACTACTGTACCCAGATCAATGACAGCAACTACTTTTTCAATTTTTACACCTGCTCCTTTTTTAGACACTTCAATTACAAAACCGGCCTGACCTGCAAAGAATTCATACTGTGCCACACCACGTCCCCAACCTGCTGGCAGTGGTTTATCCCAGTTGGATACTTCCTTGAGTTTATTGAGTATTTTCTTTGTGTCTGACTCCTTGGTTAGCATTCCCAAACGGAATTGCATAGGATCTTTTTTAGCTGCAACGGCCATTTCATCAATAAAACACTCATGTGCAAATGCAAGCGTGGTGCTGGTTACCGCTCTCCAGGCAGCCAATGGCACATGCAGATAATGGTGAACATAGAGATTCTTCATATGTTCAATTTCATATTTCTGCTCACTGATACCTTCGGTCATGGTACCATCAGCCTTGGTAATATCGTAATCCTTTTTCATGTCAAGGGTACCTGATATTACTTTGTGCTGAAAGGCAATGGCTTTACCACTGGCATCCAAAGCCCCTTTCATGGCAGAGAATGTCATAGGTCTGAATGGCCCTTGCTGGGTATCGTCTTCACGGGTCCAGATGGATTTTACGGGCTTACCTATTTTCTTACTCAACTGAACTGCTTCATGAATATAATCCGGATAGAGTCTTCTTCCGAAACCACCTCCATTAAACAACACATGCAATTTTAAATCTTCCTGTTTTACACCGTAGGTTTTGGAAAACTCATTTACCACACTGCCAGGCACCTGTGTAGATGTCCATATTTCCAGTTTGTTTCCTTCTGACCAGGAAGCCAGACAGTTCATGGGCTCTATAGGAGAATGTGAAACAACAGGTGTTTCATAAAAAGCTTCCAGTTTTACAGGAGCTCCTGTAAATGCCTGATCAAAATTTCCTTGCTGATGTTCCACTGCTCCCTCCTTTTTGGCAGCTTCACGCATGCTTTGTTCGTAGTCTTTAGAGTTGAACTGCTCATTGCCCTGATGATCCCATTTAACCACCAATGCCTTTCTTCCCTGTAGAGCAGCCCAATAATTTTCAGCAATGACTGCCACACCCTCCGATTTATAAATTCCGTGAATGCGTTCACAGGTTTCCACTGCAATAACTCCTTTTACATTTTTAGCAGCTGTTGCATCAAAACTCACCAGTTTGCTTCCAAACACTTTGCATCGTTCAATAGATGCATACACCATTCCCGGAACAGCAGCATCTATACCAAACTTGGCAGTCCCATTCACTTTCATAGGAATATCCATACGAGGTGCAGACTTTCCTAATATTTTAAAATCTTTTGCATGCTTTAATGTGGGATTCTTGGGCGCTTCCAGTTTAGAAGCTGCTTCGGCTAATTCGCCATATCCGATTTTTTTGCCACTGGGGCGATGAATAACGGTTGCATTTTCAGCATAGCACTCTGCTACCGGCACGTTCCATTGTTTACTGGCGGCAGTCAACAGCATCTCTTTAGCAGCAGCACCTACTTTTCTCAAGCTGGTATAATTGGTTCTAACCGAAGAACTACCTCCCACAAACTGAGCTGGCCCGTATTTTTTTTCACCACCGGTTTGTTTAATAGCCAGTTTATCCATAGGCACTTCCAGCTCTTCTGCAATTAAAGCAGGAATTGACTGATAGGTACCCTGGCCAATTTCGGGTTTGGTATTGAAAATGGTCACCACTCCTGACTGATCAATCATCACCAATGGAGACAATTCAAAAGCATTATTGGCGGCTGTTATATTTTCAATTATTGCGGAGCCATCGGCTTTTACACCCATACCCATAATTAAACCCGCACCGGTTAAACCGGTGAGGCGTAAAAAGTTTCTGCGATCGATGGAAGATTTTTGCTGATTCATTTTTTTAATTTTTTGGGGGATTACTTAATCATTTCTGCAGCACGATGAATGGCACTGCGAATCCTTTGATAAGTTCCACACCTACACAAATTTCCCTGCATGGCAGCATCAATATCTGCATCTGTTGGTTTGGGCTTGTTTTTCAATAAAGCGGTTGCACTCATGATTTGACCAGATTGGCAGTAACCACACTGTGGCACTTGCAATTCCATCCAGGCATGCTGAACAGCTTCCGCAATTTTATCTTTCATTCCTTCAATGGTCGTAATTTTTTTCCCTACCGCAGCTGCTACAGGAAAACTGCAGGAACGTACCGGCTTACCATCTACATGCACCGTACAGGCTCCACATTGTGCAATTCCACATCCAAACTTGGTTCCGGTTAACCCAACCATATCACGGATAGCCCAAAGCAAGGGCATATCAGCACTGGCTTCCACCTGATAATTGGTGTTGTTAATATTCAATGTTATCATGGCAAATAATTTCAGCTTAAAGTTAATGAAATAAATCAGGGTTCAATTTCAATTCACCGATTAATCCAGCAAATGTGTCTCGTGCATATCCGGAATAACCACTTCCTTGAAATGTTTTCTGCGCAATCGGGCGGCAAAATCAATCTGCACATCATATTCCCCATGCACCAGAAATAATTTTCTGACCAGCTCGGGATTCTGACAAGCAAGGAATTGGCATAAATCTTCATAATCTCCGTGTGCACTCATGCTTCGCATCACACCCACTTCTGCCTTTACAGGATAGATTTCTCCAAATATTTTTACTTCTTGCTTACCAGCTGTCAACTGTCCGCCCAAACTGTAAGGATCACAATAACCAACAATTAAAATGGTATTTCTTTCCTTTTCAATGTTGTTCATGATATGATGTTTTACTCTTCCGGCATCCGCCATACCACTGGCAGAAATAATTACACAAGGTCTGCCATCTTCATTCAACGCCTTACTTTCATCTACTGTTTTAATAAACCTGAGTTGTTTGAAATCGAAGGGATCGTTATCCTGTTCCATTACTTTGCGTACTCTCTTGTTAAAATTTTCAGGATACTGTTTCAACAACTGAGTAGCTTCCCTGCTAAGCGGACTATCCACATAAACAGGAACAGGAGGCAAACGCTTTTCCAGATCCAGCTGATTCAGGGCGTACAGCAATTCCTGGGTTCTTCCTACACTGAAAGCAGGAATAATCAACTTCCCTTTTTTTTCCAGACAGGTACTTACAATCCATTTTAATAAAGTATCCGCAATACCAAAGACTTCATCGTGCAATTTATTACCATAGGTACTTTCCAGAATAATATAATCTGCCTGATCATAGGTTTCAGGAGATTTGAGTATGGCATCATTGTACCTTCCTACGTCGCCGCTAAAAGTGATCTTATTGGTTTTTCCGTCTTCAATAATCCTTAAATGAACCGCTGCTGATCCAATGATATGACCTGCATCAGTAAAACATACCGCAATGTCCTCGTCAATTTTAACCCATTCTCTATAGGGTACAAATTTAAAAAGCTGAATGGCCTTGGCTGCATCTTCCAGATCGTACAGGGGTTCATAAGGAGGAAGCCCTTTTTTGGCTCTGCGCTTATTAATGAATTTGGTATCGTCTCTTTGTATTTCTGCAGAATCCTCCAGCAGTATTTCGGCTAATGCTTCAGTAGCTTCCGTTGAATAAATAGTGCCCTGAAATCCTTCCTTAACCAATTTAGGAATAAGTCCTGAATGGTCTATATGTGCATGCGATAAAATCAGGTAATCAATGGTTGATGGGTCAAAACCAAAATGTGCATTCAGTTCTTCCGTGTGCTTACCCATACCCTGAAACAAGCCACAGTCCAGTAAAATTTGCTTTCCGTTTTTAAGCGTAATCAGGTGCTTGGAGCCTGTTACTGTTCGGGCAGCTCCATGAAAGGAAATCTTCATAATTATTTCGATTTAAAACTCCAGGTAATATTAAATTCAGCTACTACTTCTCCTTGTTCATTGGTGCCGATAGAGGTACAAACGATGGTTCTTCCTTCCTTGGTTGCAATGGCTTCATCAATCAACTGAGCCACTTTAAGACCGTCGTTACAGGTAAAGGAAATAAGGCCTGTTGCTTTTTTTACAAATTTGGCTTCCAAACCTACAACCAGCATACTAACAGGAGGATTCCGTTTATAGGTTTGCCCAACCGGAAACAAGCCGGTACTCATTTCAGCAGCCATTGCCTGTACGGCAAAATACATGGACTTAAAAGGGTTTTGATTTAGCCATCCATGCTTTACCAATATTACCGTCTTCTGCTCGTCTATATAGCCAACTTTCAAACCTGCAATAAATGCAGCAGGCAATTTAATCAGCTTAAAAAAAGCAAACCTTACAGGATGCGTAATGATTTTTTTGAATGCAGGAAACTGAGGATTCATCCCTCAATTTAACCATAATTTGGGTTATAACAAGAGGGCTGCAAGTAAATAATCAGCCAATAAAATCAGAATACAACTTACTACTACTGCACTGGTACTTGCCCTTCCGATTTCAAGAGATCCCCCTTTAACATAATAACCGTAATAAGCAGGTATACTGCTAATGATGAATGCAAATGTATATGCTTTGTAAAGCGCAAAATTAATATTATAGAAATTCAGGTTTTGTCTTAACCCAATATCAAAAGTATCAGGCGCTAAAATTCCCGCCATGGATCCAGCCATTCTTCCTCCCCAGATTCCCAG
This sequence comes from uncultured Sediminibacterium sp., assembly GCA_937907555.1. Classification (GTDB taxonomy): domain Bacteria; phylum Bacteroidota; class Bacteroidia; order Chitinophagales; family Chitinophagaceae; genus Sediminibacterium. Next base: position 1,818 of record CALEST010000282.1, on the reverse strand, counting down.
CACGGCAGAAATAACAATTAAGCAGGGTACCACAATCAGTGCCCCTAAAATTTTGGGGAAAACCAGATAGGCTTTGGTATTGATGCCCATGATTTCAAGTGCATCTATCTGTTCGGTTACCCGCATATTGCCAAGCTCACTGGAAATTTTACTTCCAATTACTCCTGCCAATACAATACTCAAAACGGTTGGAGACAATTCCAGTATCATACTGTCCCGCACAATTTGTGCAATGGTGCTTTGCGGAACCAATGGACTCACTAACTGATACGCCGTCTGAATAGTGGTAACCGCTCCCAGAAAAAGCGAAATGATAATTACAATGGGCAATGCTCCCATTCCAATCTCCACACATTGGTGCATGAATTCTTTCCAGTACATTCTGAAGTTTTCCGGTTTGGAAAACATGCCCTTCAGCATTAACAGGAACCTTCCTAAATGAGTGAAAAAATTCATACGCCAAAAGTATAATTAAACTTTAGTTATTCGGTTTCTTGTTTTTTCTTCTGCTCTTCCACCAGGAACTTCTCTGCACTTCTTCAGCAGTATCTACCCTTGATTTCATTTGAGCATCCACCACTGCCACCAATGCCATATTGATGATATTGCGCACACTGCTACCCAACTGTAAAACGTGCACCGGCTTTTTCAACCCCAACAAGATGGGGCCAATGGCATCCGCTCCTCCTAACTCTTTCAATAAATTATAGGCCACATTACCGGCAGTTAAATTCGGGAACATCAACACATTCACTTCCTGATCTACCAGATCACTAAAAGGATAATTATCACCTAAAATTTCCTGATTAAAAGCAAGACTTCCCTGCATTTCCCCATCCACAATTAAGTTGGGATCTCTCTGCTTTAATATCCGGGTAGCTTCTGCTACCAGTTTAGCCTCCGGAGAATCACTGCTTCCGAAATTGCTGTAACTCAACATGGCAATGCGAGGGGTAAGATTAAAACTTCTTACTTCCTTGGCAACCATTTGTGTTATATCTGCCAGTTCTTCGGCGGTTGGATGGAAATTTACTGTGGTATCTGCCAGAAACATGGGGCCTTTTTTGGTCAGCAACAAATACATACCGGCAATTTTTTTAACCCCCGGCTCAGTCCCAATAATCTGCAGTGCAGGACGGATGGCTTCTGCATAATTTTTTGTTAAGCCGGAAAGCATGGCGTCTGCATCTCCGGTTTCCACCATCATACAACCAAAGTGATTTCGGTCTTTCATCACTTTTAAACTTTCGTGATGATTGAATCCTTTACGCTGACGCTTTTTAAAGAAAAGTTCACCATAGAACTCTCTTTTTTGTTCCATTGCATCACTACGTGGATCTACAATTGGAATATCAGACAAATCAATACTATTGGATTCTGCAATTCGGTTGATTTTTTCAGGATCACCCAATAGAATTGGATAGGCAATGCCTTCATCATAAATAATGGTGGCCGCTTTTAATATTTTTAAATTGTCTGCTTCTGCAAATACCAGGCGTTTGGGATCTCTTCGGGCTTTATTACTAACTACCCTGAACAACTGATTGTCAAGGCCCAGTCTTTTGTTCAACTCAAGCACGTAGGCATCCCAGTTAATGATTTTTTTCTGTGCCACGCCGCTTTCAATAGCAGCTTTAGCTACTGCCGGCGCAATCGTACTTAATAAGCGGGGATCCAATGGCTTTGGAATGATATACAATGGACCAAAACTCATATTGTTCTGGTTGTATGCCAGGTTAACAATATCCGGTACCGGGGTTTTGGTCAACTCTGCCAATGCCCGCACTGCAGCCAGCTTCATGGCTTACTTAATTTGTT
>CALEST010000281.1 GCA_937907555.1 uncultured Sediminibacterium sp. | reverse complement strand
TGGCATTCCTTTGGATTCATTTACAATAATGGAAACTTCAGTTGCCCGAATAGGTGCAGGTAATTTAAGAATCCGCTGATTGCCAACCGTGGTAATGGTTTCCTGATGCACCAGCTCACCATGTAAGGAAAAACTGATTGTAGCAGAAGCGATCTTCTGGCCGTATTTGAGTTGCTCACTTAGAACAACTCCATTTAAAGCAACTGGAGATTTCAACAAATAAAACCAGGTATATTTTTTCTGAAGATTATTTTTATCAGGGCCAGCTTCATTTAAAATTGCCGGCTTTAATAAATCTGTCTGGTACAAAGCATCTATTTTTTGCTTCATTCCAGATAAAGCTTTCTGATCATTTTCATGAATTAATCCCCTTGTATCCGGAGGAACATTCAATAAAAGATTAGCACCTCTTCCTACCGATTTCAAGTAAATATCGTACAACTGTTCAGCTGATTTTACTTTATCATTTTCGGTTTCCCTGAAGAACCATCCCGGCCTGATACTTACATCTACTTCTGCAGGAATATACTGTGCTCCTTTGTAATTGCCCGACTCCAATGTATCCTGACTGGGTGCACCGTGCCCTCTTTTGAATCCGGCAGTATCCAGTAAATTCCAATTGGTAACCCCTGCATACCCACTTTCATTTCCAACCCATCTGATATCTGGTCCGATATCACTGAATATTACTGTCTGGGGCGAAATCTTCCTTACAAAATTCTCATATCGTCTCCAGTCGTATTGTTGTACTTTACCATTGGGTCCCTCTCCATTGGCACCATCCCACCAAAGTTCCCAGATGGGTCCGTAATTCTGAAAAATTTCTTGCAGCATGTTTACAAATACGTCATTGTATTTCTCGGTTCCATAGTCGGGATGATTCCGGTCCCAGGGTGAAAGATAAACGCCAAAGAGCAATCCTGCTTTTTTACAGGAAGCCGACAACATTGCCAGAACATCTTTTTTAAAGGCACTTTCGCGAACGGTATGTGTTGAGTATTTACTTGGCCACAAACAAAATCCATCATGGTGTTTGGCAGTAATGATAATCCCTTTTGCTCCGGATTCTTTGGCAATTTTACACCATTGATCTGTATCTAGTTGTGATGGGTTGAATATGGATGTTTTCTCCTTCCCGTCTCCCCATTCTTTTCCTGTAAATGTATTAGGGCCAAAATGCATGAAAAAGTAATAATTATTCTCATGCCATTTTAACTGCGCATTACTTGGCAGGGGATTTCTGCTCTGCGCACTGGCGACGCTTAAACAAACAAAAACACTTACTACAAAACCTGTTATTTTTTTCATTCTTTCCAATTATTACTCATCCAAATATAGAAAGAAGCAAACTCCTGGCGCCAGTATTTTTCACTATGTTGTGCAAGCGGATTTACAACAGTTCTGATTTGCGCATTTTTCTTTTTTTGCATAATCCCGGCGATCTTATTTAAATCATTAACCGCATTGGCTTCTTCCTTCCCTCCGGTATAAAAATACATTCTCAGCATTTCCATTCCATCCCATTGCTGGGCATCAACTGCAATCTGAGGAGATATCCAGAAAGAGGGCGAAAAAACAGCACCTCCGCCAAACACAGAAGCATATTTCAGCTGCCCATACCAACTGATTAATCCGCCCATACTACTGCCAGCCAGATAAGTATAGTCTCGTCCTTTCAGGGTTCTGTATTTACTGTCGATATATGGCTTAAGCGTTTCTGTAATAAACTGAAGGTATTCATTGCCCATTCCCTTCCCATATTGAAAATGATCATAGGGATTGTATTCATTGATCCTTTTGGAACCTCCGTGATCAATTCCAACTACAATACATTCTTTGACCCCTTTACCCTGTAAGCTATCCAGGCACTCATCTACCCCCCATTCTTCTGCAAAAGCTGTTTTTTCATTGAAGAGGTTCTGACCATCCTGCATATACAATACCGGATATTTTTTATCACTGCCCGAATAAGATTTGGGCAAATAAATCCAGATTCTTCTTTTAGTATTCAACTGTGGCATGGCAAAAGCGGTATCCATCAGTTTAACCTGAGGACTGGCAGTAAATGCTTTTGGTTTTTCCGGATAATCATCTTTCCATCCCTCAATAACAAATTCATTGGATACGTCCCCATTTATTTCTATCATTCTCTCAGCAATATCTCTGCCATCGGCAGTTGTCTCTTGCTTATTCTGCCCTCTCGAGAATTTGAATGCATAATTACCCGGAGCCATATTGATCAATACAATACTTTTTCTACCCCCGCTGAAAGGTTTTAACTTATACTGAGGATCCTGCGGATTCCAGTTATTGAATGTGCCAGACAGATAAATGTCTTCGTTTCCTCGGGTAGCTACACTGGTTACGACAAATCTTGCACTGTATTGTGCAAGCAAGGATGAGCTCCATAAAACAGACAAACACAGAATAAACTTTCTCATAGTCTAAAATTAAGAAAAATTAAAGCCCCGGAATACGCCCGGGGCTTTAAAATTCAGCCTGATAGCTGTTCAAAAATATAGAGATTGGCTATCTAAAAATTTAATCTAGTATTTCTGCGTCTTTGGGGTAATTGGAACGGGTAAATACAAAAATAGCATCAGCAAGTTTTGCATTCAGGTTGATATTGTTTACGCCTAATTCAGTAATATTGTTGCTTTTGTCTACAATACTTGCTTTAGACAATAGACTGGTTTTCTTATTAAAAAACAGCGTGACTTTCTGGAAATTCTTACGTTTATCCAAAGGCACCATTTCTATTTCATTAAAGCTACCGTTGCTGTTTACCAGTTTATAAGAAAAATCTTTATCATAGGAACCTGCCAATAATTTCTGAGGGCTCAGGGTCTGACTACTCTCTTCAACAGCGGATTTAGTAATGGTTTTGGCTCCATCAAAATTATATACATTCTTTCCATCACAGATGATTTCTGTTTTGCCTTGCTTCAAAACATATTTTTCCCCTCTCATAGAAAGTGAAAGCGCTTTGTTCCCATTGGCCTTACCCTTACTGGTGAAAGATTTCAATGAAAAAGAAGCCGTAATCCCTTTGGAAGCTTTTACTTTCGAGCCAAAAGCATCAATGACTTTCTTTGCATTGGGATCATTTTGCGCCTGAGTGAAAAAAAATGTACAGAAACTGAATAATGTAGCTATGTATAATTTGTGCATGTAAATCAATTAGGCTGCAAATATACAGTTTCGACCGATTTAGGTGGGTATGAGACATTAAAGTTTCGGTAAAATGGTGTCAATTTTAGACAAAACCTAAATCATTGTATCAAGAAAAGACTGTAATTCCGAATCTGTTTTAAACAACACTTCTCTTGCCTTACTGCCTTGATTGGGTCCAACTATACCCGCTGCCTCCAGCTGATCCATCAATCTGCCGGCCCGGTTATACCCTAGTTTCATTCTTCTTTGAATCAGTGAAGTAGAACCCATCTGACTGCTCACAATCAGTCTGGCTGCATCTTCAAAGAGCGGATCCCGGTCATTTGCATCAAAATCCCTGCCCTCCATGTCTTTCTCATCTGTATATTCAGGCAATAAAAAAGCCTGCGGATATCCTTTCTGGTTTCCGATAAAATCACAGACTGCATCCACTTCAGGGGTATCTACAAATGCACACTGTAAACGGGTAATTTCCCCGTTATAGCTTACAAGCATGTCTCCCTTACCGATTAATTGTTCAGCCCCTCCTGCGTCTAGAATGGTACGGCTATCAATTTTACTGGATACCTTGAAGGCAATTCTTGCAGGGAAATTGGCTTTAATGGTACCAGTGATAATATTTACTGAAGGACGTTGTGTGGCAATAATCAAATGAATGCCAATTGCTCTGGCCAGCTGTGCCAGTCGCGCAATAGGCATTTCCACTTCCTTACCTGCTGTCATAATTAAATCGGCAAACTCATCAACCACCAGAACAATGAAAGGAAGATACTGATGCCCTTTTTCAGGGTTCAGTTTTCTGGCTGTGAATTTTTCGTTGTATTCCTTAATATTTCTACAACCTGCTTCTTTCAGTAAATCGTAACGGTTGTCCATTTCAATACAGAGCGCATTTAAAGTGTATACCACTTTTTTGGTATCGGTTATAATAGACTCTTCTTCGCCGGGCAATTTGGCTAAGAAATGTTTTTCAATGACCCTGTAGAGACTTAACTCCACTTTTTTGGGATCTACCAATACAAACTTCAACTGTGAAGGATGTTTCTTGTATAACAGAGAAACAAGAATGGCATTTAGTCCAACTGATTTACCCTGTCCGGTTGCACCTGCCATTAATAAGTGGGGCATGGTAGCCAGATCAACAATGAAGTTATCGTTGTCGATTTTTTTACCAATTGCAATAGGCAAAGAGAAATTGCTATTCTGGAATTTCTCGCTCGCCAGCAAGGTTTTCATACTTACCACTGTTTTTCTAACATTGGGTACTTCAATACCGATCGTTCCCTTACCAGGTATGGGAGCAATGATACGTATTCCCAATGCTGCCAGACTCAGGGCAATATCATCTTCCAGGTTTTTAATCCGGCTGATACGAACTCCGGGGGCAGGAACAATTTCATATAATGTTACCGTTGGCCCTACGGTTGCAGCAATTCGCTGTATGGCAATATCATAGTTTTTAAGGGTGGCTATGATTTGATTTTTATTCGTTTCCAACTCGGCAGGATCGTGTACAATTTTTTCACTGCCATGTGTTTCCAGTAAATCAAGTCCCGGATATTTATAATTTTTTAAATCGAGGGTTACATCGTATTTGGTAGCCAGACTTCCCACTGTGGCTGCTATACTTTCTGCTTCCGCTTCTGTTACAAGTTCCGGTTGATCCTTTATTTCCAGTTCCAGCTCCTCAGACGGTTCCAAATCTTCTTCCTCCTCTTCTTCCGCTTCCTCTAGCCATTCTTCCTGCTCCTCTTCCTCTTCCAGTTCATCATTTGTATTAGTTGTGCTTTCTGCTTCATCCAAAGTATTTGACTCAAGGCTCAGATTCATTGAATCTTCTTCTGAACCGGATTCTTTTTCAACCACATCAAAATGGTGCATTGGATTGCCTGGTTGTTCGGAAGCAGGCATAATTACAGAAATAGCACTGGTTTCATTTTTCAGTTTATTCCTGCTGATTAACGGATCTTCTTCTTCCAGATCTTCTTCTTCCTCCTGGTTATTTTCTTCAGAATGCGCTAAAGCAGATTCAGGCAATTCATCATCTGCTGCTAAATTCCTTACCATCGTATCGTCCGGAGCCACACTGCTATTCCACTTCCATTCCGGCAATGAAAATACAGGATTGAATCTCCAGATAAAATAACTGAAAACGGTCAGCAGCAGCAAAGCCCCTGTGCCCATCCTGCCAATCCACTTCTCCATCCACTCATTCAGGTATTCTCCTACTGCACCCCCCCAGGAAAATTCCGCACCTTTTGTTATAAATGCACTGGCCATACTGAATACAACAAGCCCTACCAACACATACTTTCCATTTCTTAATAGCTTGAAAACTTTTTTTCCAAACAGCAAATTAACCCCAATTACAAAAAATACGGTACAGAATAAATAAGAGGCCAATCCAAAGCCATTGTACCATAATGAGTGTGAAATATAGGCACCCAATACACCCAGTAAATTATTAACTCTTACGTCATCCGTTGAAAATATCTGAACCCCGAATTGCTGTACTTTGTCCTGGTCTTCCTGCCAGGTAAATAAATATGAGGTGAAAGCAATAAATAAAAATCCCGCCAATAACAAACATGCAGATCCGATTATTTTCTCGGTTCTTTCGTCCTTCACCACTTCTGCGACGGATACAGTGGCGTCTTTATCCGGATTTAATTCTTCCGGGTCTGGTGGCGGTGGCGTCTTTTTTCTTAGGGTATTTGCCATGTATCAAATATACTGTTTGCCTACCCTTTTCGTGTTAGTTGAACTACAATGTGCAAAAATGACTGAAGCTTCCACAGTTTTCCACTATCCGTTGAAACGATAGACTGAAATAGCCAGCCAGATCCATGCAAAAACCAGTAACAATCCCCCGATAGGGGTAATGGCACCCAACCAATTAAATTGAGTATATCCTGCTATCTGGAGAAAAGTAAGCAGATAAAGCGATCCTGAAAATATGGCCATTCCTGCTATAAACATTTTGCCACTTAAAAGAACACCGCTTACAGGAAAATAAGCATACACTATAGAAGTTATCAATAAAGCAAAAACGTGGTAGAACTGATATTTAACAGCAGTTTCATAGGTATTGAGCTGAGCAGGAGTAGCCAGATTTTTCAATCCATGTGCTCCAAAAGCGCCCAGACCAACTGCTATTGCGCCAAGGATGGCAGCAGTTATAATAAAACCCTTATGCATATGCTTTAATTTTTAATAAAAGGGTTTTCAGGTTTATTTCATTACCCATGACCCTGATACTTGCCTTACTATAAAATGGTGTTCTTTCAGCTAGTTGTTTTTCTAAATACTGGTACAAACCTTTTTCATCAAGATGCTTTAGTAAGGGGCGGTTGGCCGTTTCATTTTTCAACCGTTCAACTAACACGGAAACGGGTTCATCCAGCCATATCGTAATACCCTGCTGATTCATCCAGTTCATATTCTCATGAAAACAGGGAGCGCCTCCGCCGGTAGCCAAAACAAAAGACTTCTTCTCGCCAAACCATCTCAGCATTCTCGCTTCTGCTTTTCTGAAATAGGGTTCACCTGATGATTCAAATATTTCAGGAATACTTGCCTCTTCAACTGCTTCTATCAATTGATCAAGATCATAAGCAGGTAACTTAAGTTTGGCAGCCAGTTCTTTTTTCCAGAACGATTTACCGCTGCCCATCAACCCAAGTAAAAAAATTTTCATTATTTAAAGGCATTGTACCCTGTAACATCCATTCCAGTAATCAATAAATGGATATCATGAGTACCTTCATAAGTAATAACACTTTCCAGATTCATCATATGACGCATAATGCTGTATTCACCGGTAATACCCATACCTCCCAGCATCTGACGAGCATCTCTGGCAATATTGGTTGCAATTTCACAGCTATTTCTTTTTGCCATACTTACCTGCTGTGGAGTAGCTTTACCTTCATTCATCAATACGCCAAGTCTCCATACCAGTAATTGCGCCTTGGTGATTTCTGTAATCATTTCGGCCAGCTTCTTTTGCTGTAGCTGAAATCCACCAATGGGTCTGTCAAATTGCTGACGTTCCATACTGTAACGTAATGCAGTATCATAACAATCCATAGCAGCTCCCAATGCACCCCAGGCAATACCATATCTGGCCTTGGTTAAACAACCCAAAGGTCCTTTTAGTCCCTTTACATTAGGCAAAATATTTTCTTTCGGAACTTTTACATTGTCAAATACCAGCTCTCCGGTAGCACTTGCTCTTAAACTCCATTTGCCATGTGTGGTTGGTGTAGAAAAACCTTCCATCCCTCTTTCAACAATGACTCCCTGAATTTCATTTTGCTCGTTTCTAGCCCAAACCACGGCAACGGTTGCATATGGAGCATTGCTGATCCACATTTTTGCTCCATTTAGTATTACATGATCACCAGCATCTTTAATATTGGTAGTCATGCCAGCAGGATTACTGCCATGATCGGGTTCTGTTAAACCAAAACAACCCAACCATTCTCCGGATGCCAATTTGGGCAGGTATTTATTTCTTTGAGCTTCATTTCCGTATGCATAAATCGGATACATTACCAAACTACCCTGTACAGAAGCTGTACTTCTTACGCCACTGTCTCCTCTTTCCAATTCCTGCATCATCAGTCCATAGCTGATATAATCTAACCCTCCACCACCATATTGAGCGGGAACAGTAGGTCCAAAACAGCCCAGTTCTCCTAATTGAGCTACAATCTGCTCCGGAAATTCAGCACGTTGCGCATAATCTTCAATAATAGGCGAAATGTCTTTCTTTACATATGCTCTAACAGTGTCTCTGATTAATTTGTGTTCTTCACTTAACAATTCATCTAACTGATAATAATCAGGAGACTGAAACAAATCGGTTCTGGCAGCCATGGTTGAAGTTTAAATCAAAAAATAATTGTACAAAAATACTACTAATTAACTGCCCAAAAAAGTTTTGCATAAGGGTAGATTACACATATACAAATTGTCATCAACAAAAAATCCCCGACTGAATTCAGTCGGGGATTTTTTATAAATACCTGGAAATTATTGTTGTCTTCCTCCACCTGAGGCTTTATTATTTTGTGGAATATCTC
>CALEST010000280.1 GCA_937907555.1 uncultured Sediminibacterium sp. | reverse complement strand
AATGCATACACAGAATAAAAAACCAGCGTGAAAAACACAATGGCAATAAAGCCGCCAATATGTTCAGATACGGGGTCAGAAATAATTTTAAATAGCTGTTCAGTTCCAACTATATAAGCCAGAAAGGTATTGGAAATGGTGAAACTCAGCAATAGAAAAACAATATGCTTGATGGTTTTCCTGACATACATTTCAGTAGTCCATTTCTTGCCATTATTTATTTTCTGCTTATTCCCGTCACCTTCAATCAGGTATTCAATTTTGCGGAAAATCATTTCCATGAATATGGTTTGTGGACAAACCCATCCACAGAAGAATCGGCCGTAAATCAAAGTGAAAATGACTACAAACAGAATAAAAATAATCATGCCCAAACCAAACATGATAAAATCCTGTGGTGTAAAAAGTGAGCCGAAAAACGTAAATTCTCCCTGAGGAATATTAAACTGAAATAAGGGATTCCCATCAATGCGCATAAAAGGCATGGTGAAAAATAAAATCACATATACATAACTCAAATAAGTTCTGTAGCGGTAAAATTTCCCCTTGGGTTGCAATGCATAAATCCAGTTTCTTTTTCCTTTACTGTTTACCGTTGAATGTAAACTGCGAAAATCTGGTTGGTTCGGCTCACTCATAATCAATCTTTATTTTATTTTATTGCTGGTGCTGAAGTTGAATCAGCAGTGGCAGCAGCTCCGGCTTCCACAAACGGTTCTCCCTGTTTTTCTTTGGCAGGTTGAGGATTGGTTCCCTGTAAAGACTTCACATAGCTCGCAATTTGTGCAATCTGAATGGGAGAATAGTCATCTTTCCAGCTTTTCATACCCTTTTCCGGCCAGCCATATTTAATGGAATAGAATATGCTTTTAATATCGCCTTTATGCAACCAGTATTCATCCGTTAAATTAGGACCAATACCAGGTGCACCATTCACGATACCACTTCCGTTTTCTGCATGACAGGTTGCACAAGCGCCTGGCTTAATATACAATTCCTTACCTTTTGCTATATCATCGGCACCCAACATTTTCACGGTATTTTCATCCACATTGTTTGCAGACTTCTCCAGATAAGCAGCCTGTTCTGTGGCCGCTTTTTCCAGATCCATGGCCAGTTCCTGTTGTTGTAAAGGCTTTGTTTCTGCAACGTGATAATTGTAAAGGTAAACCACCCCGAATATTACGCTGATAGCAAAACCCCATCTCCACCATACAGGCACTTCGTTGTCCAACTCTTTAATGCCATCATAATCATGGCCTAAATCTAATCGGGCTACATCTTCTGCAGTATTGCGATTGTACAAACGATCAAACCAGGAAACTTTTTCTTTTTCTACTACAGGCTCTCCGTCAGCAGCGGCCATTTTCAATGCATCTTTTTTCAGGAAGCTGCGTATACCATTGGCAAAATAGATAATGATAATCATTTCAATGGCAACAATAAATGCCAGCAGATGAACAATGGTTTCAGAAACTACAGTTGGTGTTCCGGCAGGTACGTTCTTACCCTGGGCAAATAAAGAGCCAGCAGAGATTAATACCATTAGGGCTGTTAGTGCAGCTGCTTTTCCAGCACCGGATTGTTTTTGTTGGTCCATCTTATTTTTAATGGCCAATACAAATACATTGCCCAACATATAAATCACAATGGCAAGTAAACCAATAACGGTTAACAATACATAGGCAACTGTGGAATCATAAAAAACATCTTTGGGAGCAGCAGGTGCCGCAGCTTCTGCTGCATCCTGAGCCCAGATAATATTCGCAGCCAGACTGGCCAGCAAAAGCAGCAACATTCTCTGAAAGGCGGCTTTGTAATTTTGTTTATAAGTGATAGTGGTAAACATAAAATTATTTTTATTAGTCATTGATGGGTATTTGACTATTCTTTTCCATTTTTTCTTTATTGGCAGAAAAAACATACCAGGTAACTACCGCAAAGAACAGGGTAAATATGACCAATGAAATCATTGGATATACATTCACGTTATCGATGGTTGTTACATAATTTTTAAACTTCATAAAATGAATTTTAGTGTAAGCTCTTAATTTCGGCTTCAGGTGCTTTTTTCAAATCGGCACCCAGTCTTTGCAAATAAGCAATCAATGCAATGATTTCTTTTCCACTTTGAGCCTTGATATTATTTGCCTTTAAATCTGCAGCAATTTCATCGGCCTGCATTTTCAAATCGTTATTTGCTTTCTGATCATAGCCCTCCGGATAAGGAACACCCAAGGTCTGCATTGCTCTGATTTTACCAGGAGTAGTGCTGATATCTAAATCATTATCCAGTAACCATGGATAAGGAGGCATAATAGATCCCTGTGAAATTTCTTCAGGATCATTCATATGACGATAATGCCAGCTATTGGGATACTTATTTGCCAAACGGGCCAAATCCGGACCAGTACGTTTACTACCCCACTGGAATGGATGATCGTATACAGATTCACCTGCTTTGGAATAATCACCATAACGGGCTACTTCATCTCTGAAAGGACGAACCATTTGAGAGTGGCAGGTATAACATCCTTCTCTGATGTAAATATCCCTTCCCTGTAATTCAAGTGGCGTATAAGGTTTAACTGTACTGATTGTAGGTACATTCTCCTTCACAATAAAGGTTGGTATGATTTCAATAGCACCTCCTACAGAAACCACAATCAGGCTCATAACCAGCATTTGAACCGGTCTTCTTTCAATAATAGAATGCCAGTATGCTTTTCCTGCAGGCAAAGGTTGAGCAGACAATGCAGGTGCTTCACTGGTTTCTTCTGCAATGAATGACCCGGACTTAGCTGTTTTAATTAAATTAATTACCAGCAATACGGCTCCGGTTAAATAAATGGTTCCGCCAATACCTCTTACAATATACATTGGAATAATACGGGTAACAGTTTCAAGGAACTGGAATTTCAACTGACCTTCCGGAGTAAACTGCTTCCACATCAAGGCCTGAGAAACGGCAGCCCAGTACATAGGGATGGCGTATAACAAAATACCTACAGTACCAATTAAGAAATGGGTATTGGCCATTTTAACAGAATACAATTTGGTATTGTATAAACGGGGTACTAACCAGTACAACATACCAAAAATCAGAAACCCGTTCCAGCCCAATGCACCAACGTGAACGTGTGCTACTATCCAGTCGGTGTAGTGTGCAAATCCATTTACATTTTTCAAAGACAACATAGGGCCTTCAAAAGTGCTCATACCATAACAGGTAAGTGCCACTACAAACATTTTTAAAATGGGGTCTTCTTTTACCTTATCCCAGGCACCTCTTAATGTGAAAATACCATTCAGCATACCACCCCAGCTGGGTAAAATCAGCATTACACTGAACACCACACCCAGAGACTGTGCCCAATCAGGTAAAGCTGTGTACAACAAGTGGTGAGGACCCGCCCAGATATAAATGAAAATCAAAGCCCAGAAGTGAATGATACTCCATTTATAGGAATAAACAGGTCTTCCGGCTGCTTTAGGAATAAAATAGTACATGATACCCAACATTGGGGTTGTAAGGAAGAAAGCCACCGCATTGTGACCATACCACCACTGAACCAATGCATCCTGCACACCTGCATACCAGCTATAACTATGCGTTAAGGATGTAGGCAATGCAAATGAGTTTACAATATGCAACAGTGCTACTGTAACCCAGGTACCAATAATGAACCAAATGGCCACATATAAATGACGCTCTCTTCTGGTTAAAATGGTGGCAAACATATTGATACCAAAAATTACCCAAACCAGGGTGATAGCAATATCAATAGGCCAGATTAATTCTGCATATTCCTTCCCCTGGGTTAATCCCAATGGTAAAGTAATAGCAGCGGCAACAATGATTAACTGCCAGCTCCAGAAATGAAGATTTCCAAGCCCCTTGCTCCACATACTGGTCTTTAACAAACGAGGCATCATATAGTATACCCCGGTGTAAATACCATTGCCCACAAACGCAAAAATCACAGCATTTGTGTGGAGCGGTCTTAATCTACCAAAACTGGTTAATGAAATACCTAGATTGAGTGCCGGATAAGCAAGCTGAAACGCAATGATTACCCCTACCAGCATCCCTACTAATGCCCACAATACAGTGGCAAAAGCAAATTTCCGGACGATGGAATTGTCGTAAGTGAATTTTTCTAACTGCATGGTTGTTTATTTATTCTCTGTTGGTTGATGGGTTTGATCAAAAAATATTTTATTAGCGGGTGTAAAGGAATCGTCGAATTGTCCTGTCTTAGAACCCCAGATGAAAGCAACCAAAAATCCGGTTGCCACCAATAAGCTGATAATTAATAACATTATAATAATGCTCATGCTTGTACATTTTTAGGATTCAGAATAGGTTGGAAACAATATTTTTCTATGAGGGCTGAGCCCAACATGGTTGTCATTACAATAGTAAATGTGCTGGAAGGCATTAAAATGGCTGCCACCAAAGGAGACATCTGAGCAGTTACAGAAAAATACAATCCAACAACATTGTATAAAGTAGAAATAACAAAAGTGGTTTTAATCAGATTCTTCGACCATTTGGCAGCGCGGATATACTGATCCAGCAATGGCAATTGCTCTGACAACATAATAGCGTCGCTGGCAGGTGAAAACTGAATGGTATTGTCTACTACAGCAATACCCACATTGCTTTTACTTAAGGCTCCTGCATCATTCAACCCATCCCCTACCATCATCACTTCCTTCCCATTTTTCCTGAGGTTATCAATGTATTGAAGTTTGTTCTGTGGTGTCTGATTAAATAAATACTGAACAGGTCTTTGCAACAATTGCTTCAAATATTCTTCAGAACGATTGTTGTCTCCGCTCAAAACAGTAATAGGATAAGGCAGTTCCTGAATCAGTCTGTTCACATGTGCTCTCAGTACATTTTGAATAATGAATTTGCCCATCACAGCACCATCCACAGAAACCCATACTTCAGCGCCTTTGGCTGTTTCATGTGTTTTACCAACAAAATCAGCAGAACCTAATTTGTAGTGTGTTTCATTTTCCCAAGCTTCAATTCCAGCTCCTGCCACTTCTTTGATATGTGTAATCTGCCCCTGAACAATATTCAATTCTTTTGCTATCGCTTTGCTTAATGGGTGCATTGATTGTGCTGCCATTGCCCCAATTACCGCTCTGTCAGTTTCACTGAGCGGCTTGCCTTCATATTGAACTGTGGAAGCATGAGGATAAGTGAGGGTACCGGTTTTATCAAAAACAACCTGGTTGATTCTGGCAATATTCTGCAGTACCAGGGCATTTTTTAGAAACAAACCATGCCTGCTAAAAATGTTCAGCACAAAGCCTTCAGTAAAAGTGGCTGTAATTAACAAAGCACAGGGACAGGCCACAATCAAAACAGCTGTCATAGACTGCCAGGCAAAGTCCAAATTAGTGCCATACCAATAAATAAAACTGCTGAAAGCGACCGTTAAAACAACTACAGAAAAATAGTTACTAATAACGGTTGTAAATGAGTAGTCGTTTTTATCTGATTTTCTAAAAGCATCATTATTCCAAAGCTTGGTGAAACTGTTTTGTGAAAAGGGCTTCACCACCAGCACATCAATCGCTCCATTTAATTGCTTTCCGCCTGCATAAATCAAATCACCAATTGCCAATGAAACAGGTTCATTCTCTCCGGTAACAAAACTGTAATCAATTTCTGCCTTGCCTTTGATATGCATGCCATCCACAGGAATAACTTCATTGTTTCTGATCCGGATAGTATCTTCTGCTTTTACTTCCTGCACAGGCACGAAAGATTCATTTCCGGCCTGATCGAGCAAACAAACCGCAACAGGAAAATAAGAAGTGAAATCTCTGTTGAAAGAAAGGTCTGCAAAGGTTTTAGTTTGGAAAGATCTTCCCAATAACATAAAGAAAATAATTCCGGACATACTGTCTAAGTATCCTCCGCCGGTTCCGGATAGAATTTCATACACACTTCTACTAAAAGTAACGGCAAGCGCAAGCGCTATAGGCGCATCAATATTCAGTCTTCTCTGCTTAAAGCTATACCAGGAATTAACAAAGAATTCAGACCCGCTGTATAATAACACAGGCAATGCAAGTAAAAGATTGAGGTACCTGAAAATATTGGCATTCAACCCGTCTCTGGTAATGGTTTCAAGACCCAGGTATTCCGGAAAACTCAACATCATGATATTGGCAAAACAGAAACCTGCAATACCAATTTTAATCATAGCGGTACGGGCAACTATTTTCTGTTCCCGTTTGGCTTCCTGGCCATCGTTTAATGTAATATAGGGCTCATAGCCAACAGAAGCCAACAATTCTGCGGTAGCCCGGATACTTATTTTTTCAGGATCCTGATACACTGTCAATTCCTTGGTTGGGAAATGAACGGTTGAAAAATTAATTCCCCCGTGTACTTTCTGCAGATTTTCCAACAACCAGATACAGGAACTGCAATGAATTTGAGGCAAATAGAATTGAACAGCAATTTGTGACGGCTTGGAAAAAACAATATAATTGGCAGCAATCTGGGGATTATCCAGAAATGCAAATTTCTGAGGATCCCTTGTTTCACTCATTTTTACTCCTGAAGCATCATGCAGATTATAGTACTCACAAAGATTACTTTTATTTAAAATCTGGTAAACAGAACTACAACCTTTGCAACAGAAAGCCTTCTCATCAAAAACCACAGGCTCCCCCACACAGTCGTCACCGCAGTGAAAGCATTTGGTGGATTCTAGGGTTTTGTTCAGCATGAGATAAAAGGTTGTCAAAAGTTACTTAATTTTAGAACTACAAATAGTAAAACTTTAATTATTTTTCGATTTATCAGGTGGGTTTACCCCCAGCCCTTTCAATACATTCGAGCGAAAACAGCTGCAGGCATTCAATCTGTCTTCTATCATTTTATTCCACTTGTATTTTTCTTTTACAAAACTGTCATTAAAAGCATTGGCTAAATCGTGTTGCTTAATGGCTGCTTTGTTCCAGGTATTGGTAGAGAGCAGGCTGGTTAATGTATTCACCTGTGCCATGATTTTGTGCTCCTTGCTGCGGGTTAACTGCATCAAATCAAATAAGTTGGGCATTGGAACTTCCTTGGCCGATTTGGCATTGAACACCTTCATAACCGATGGAAAAACCAGTTTTTGTTCGCAGGTAACCAGCGAGCTAAAATCATTCTTTATCTGCTGCATCAGTTCCTTCAGATAAGCCGTAGCTTCTGCATCATAATCATTAAGAAAATGACAGTGAATGGCATTCTGAATTTTTAATTCCAGACAGGGATATACATTATCTAAAAGGTGAGCAATGAATTCAGCAGTCTGGTCGGCATGTTTACACATGGGTAAAATTTTACCCTACAAAATTGTCACCGTAACGTCAGGAATTCAATGAGATTTGAAATGCAGAAACATGATTAAAATCATAAAAAAAGTCTAATTCTCAATATTGGCCGTTTGAATCAGCTTTTGTAGATTAAGAATGCTGATCTTTTTCCCCTTTAGCTGAATTAACTTATCGGTGTTAAATTCTGACAACAATCGAATACAGGATTCTGTGGATGTGCCAACATAGTCGGCAATTTCCTCCCTGCTTAAACTAACATTCAGGGTCTGATTATCTTCCTCAAATCCATAAGTGGCTTTTAGGAATAAAAGTGCTTCAGCCATACGCTCTCTTACATTCTTCTGAGAAAGAGATACAATATGATCTTCCGCCGTCTTAAGGTCATGGCTCATTTTCTTTACCACTTCAAACATCAATTTCGGCGAGGCAGCCAGCGCATCAAAAAAGTATTTTTTATCAATAATACAAATAGATGCATCTTCCAGCGTAACAGCAGAACAGTGATAGCGTTCGTTGGAAAGCAGGGCTCGATAGCCCAGTATGTCCCCGGACTTAACCAGGCGAAGGATTTGCTCCTTGCCATCATAGCCGGTTGTAGTTAATTTTATCTTACCACTGTTGATGCAGAACAACCCGTTGGGTAGTCCATTCTCAGTAAATACATATTGTCCTTTCTTGTAAACCGCACAGGATTTATGCGCACAGAGTTCCTGTGTCTGTTCCTGGTCCAAAACATTAAAAACAGAGCTTAGTCTAACATTACAATGTAAACAACCTGTTTCAACGGATCCGTTATTCTTCATTACTTCAGCTGTATTGCTTTAAACAAAGTTAAACATATTGGTTTTATTTTGATAATAAAACTACCCTGGATTCCATAGGTGCCAAAACCTGTTTATCCTTTAGTGATTCCCCGGAAATTACATCATAAGCCTGATTAAATCCTTTGGTTCTTTCTGTATACTGCTTCCAATCCAGTGTATTCGATTTAGAGGAAGCATTCAATACCACCATAACTGTTGAAGTTTCATCGTATCTAAAATAAACATAAAGCCCGTCCTTGGGTAAGTACTGCATCATTTTACCCGTTTGGAGAGCAGAATTCTTCTTTCGGAAATTAGCGAGGGCTCTCACATAATCAAAAGCTTTTGCTTCGGTGGGATTTCGATTGCCGGCCAATCGTTTGTCGCTCAAATCACTTTGGAACCCACCAGGGAAATCCAGACGGACCATTCCATCATTGGGGTCTTTAAAATTCTTCATCCACAATTCCGTCCCATAATACAATTGAGGGATACCTCTTAAGGTAAACAAGAGATTCATCCCCATTTTGTATTTGTTCATGTCTTCTCCAATCATGGATACAAATCTTTCCATATCGTGATTGTCCAGAAAAATGCAGTTTTTTTCTGGTGTCTGATACAAGAAATCCTGTGATAAAGTCATGTACAATTTATTCACTCCCTGCGTCCAGCCAAAGGGTTGATTCAATGCATCCATCATGGCATAACTCAATGGAAAATCGGTAGTACCCGGAGCATTGTGCTTAAAAGCGGCATGCATATTGTTTTTGGTGAAGTAAGCGCTGCCTGCTACCGTATTGGCTACTGCTTCACCAAAAATGCTGATGGTAGGGAAATCTTTCTCCAATGCAGTGTTTACTTTATTCATGAAAGCCTCATCGCAGTATTTGTAAGTGTCTACCCGCCAACCGTCAATACCAAACTCTTCCACGGTCCAAAGCGCATGCTGAATTAAATAGTTTGACACAAAGGGATTACGCTGATTAATATCCGGCAGGTGAGGCACAAACCATCCATCCAACATCACTTTCTTGTCTGCTTCGTTACCAAAGGGATCAAAAATAGCTTCATCCCTGTGGTTGGTATTGGTGTAAGAAGACCAACGATTTATCCAGTCTTTATCAGGAGCATCCTTATACATCCAGTGCTCGTTTCCAATATGGTTGTAAACTGCGTCCTGAATAATTTTAATGCCCTTTGCATGAGCGGCTTCAACTAAGTTTTTATAAGCCTTCTCTCCTCCCAGTCTTTTATCAATCGCATAGTGATTGGTAAACCAATACCCGTGATAACCTGCCATCATACCTGCCTGCTCACTCTGCAAAGGCATATCGTTTTCAATTACAGGTGTCATCCAGATGGCAGTTACGCCCAAATCCTTTAAATAATCCAATTGATTGGCTACCCCTTCCAAATCTCCTCCATGTCTTTTAATGGGATCCTTCCGATTCACAACCGTGTCCAGATAACCCGCTACTTTATCATTGGCCGGATTCCCATTGCTGAATCTGTCGGGCATCAACAGATAAATAAAATCCTTTGAAGTAATCCCATTCGCAAAGGAGGTACCCATTCCTTTTCTGCGGGCCTTCAGCTCCCAGGCAAGGTTCATTTTAGAACCGGTTCCATTCAATTGCAATTGCACTTTGCCTGGTTTGGCAGAAGCCTGAATAGTCAGGTCAATTGCCAGGTATTTTTTATTCTCAAAAGCATGAACTTTCGTAATAGTAACCCCGGGATATTGGGTTGTTACAGCAACATTATCAAAGGAAGCACTGGTATTGCGCACTATCAGCTGCACTTTATTCCACTTCATACCCGTAAACCAATGTGTAGGATATAGCTCAATATTTTGTTGCGCAGTTAACTCAAAGCAAAAAAATAATATACCCAGAAACAAAGTCCCTTTTTTCATACTCCTAATTATTTTGATTGATTTTCTTTTACCACCAATGCACAGATAATTGCCGCTGCCAAAAGCAAGCCCCCGCCTACCTGCACTGCCATCAAACGATCATTGTGCAATACATTTTCCATTACTTTTCCAAAAAATAAGGAAGCAATAATTTCTGGCAATACAATAAAAAAATTGAAGATGCCCATATAGATGCCCATTTTAGCAGGGGGTATACAACCCGCCAGCATAGAATAAGGCATCGACAAAATGGAAGCCCAGGCAATTCCTACCAGTCCCATGGATACATACAGAAAAGAGGGATCGGAAACATATTTCACAGAGATTAAGCCTATGCCTCCCAATATCAAACAAATTGAATGGGTATATTTCTTACCTAATTTATTTACCCAGAAAGGAAGTGAAAAAGAAAAACCAAATGTGACCAAATTCAAAATGGCAGAAGTGGTATTGGCGTATTCCAGCCCCTGCGTGTACAAATCACTGTTGGTGGTTGTGTTCCCCCCAAATATATCGGTTGCCACCCCAGTGCTGTAGTAAAACCACATGAGAAATAAACCCGGCCAGGTTAAAAAATTAACCAGCGCCAGCCGCTTCATCTGATCTGGCATATTGGCGACTGCACTAAATATTTCTTTCACTCCGCCCATGAATCCTTTGCCCTCTTCGTCCAGTTTCTTTTTCCATTCCGGATCAGCAGGTGGATACTCTTTACTCTTAACCACCGTATATAAAACAGCCAAAAGAAAAACAGCTGCTCCAATGTAAAAGGAGTACATGATATTTTCCGGAATACCGCCAGCCGTTTTTTCTCTGGAAACGCCCAGCCACTGCACCAGCTTTTGCGGCAGATACCCTGCAATAAAAGAAGCCAGGCCAATAAACATACTTTGCATGGCAAAACCCATCGGTTGCTGCTCTTCGTCTAAATTATCTGCCACAAATGCACGGAAAGGCTCCATGCTGATATTGATACAGGAATCCAAAATCCATAATACCCCGGCTGCCATCCAGATAGCAGAAGAATTGGGCATGATAAACAAGGCAAGTGAACTAAGTATTGCACCAATTAAAAAATAAGGTCTTCTTCTTCCCAATCTCGGGTGCCAAGTTCTGTCACTCATATAACCAATGATGGGTTGTACAATCAAGCCAGTCATTGGTGCAGCCAGCCAGAGTCCGGGTATTTGTTCGGGACTTGCACCCAGGTATTCATAGATGGCACTCATATTGCCCATCTGTAAACTCCAGCCGAACTGGATACCAAAAAATCCAAAACACATATTCCAGATTTGCCAGAAACTGAGTTTGGGCAATACCGCTTTAGGGGTAGTTGACATAGCAATCGAAATTTATAGGTTGATATTGTGTATTGAATACACATCTCAATATACAAATAAAAACATCCCCGTAAAGAGGATGTTTATGAAAAATCAGAATGATTAAAAAGCTTAAATCACAAATCCGTCAGGCAAAATGGCTGTTTTCTTCACCACCACTATTCCGTCCTTTACGGTGTACAGTGGATGATCTGTATTGGGTAAATGACTTCCCCCGTTGATGCGTACATCGTTTCCAATGCGGCAGTTTTTATCTATGATGGCATCCTTAACATAGCATCGCTCTCCAATCCCTATTTTAGGTAACCCTTTACTTGTATTCAGTTCCATTTCTTCAATGGTTTCATAGTAATCATTACCCATTATATAAGTACTCACAACGGTTGTACCATGACCAATACGCGAACGAATTCCTACCACGCTTTGTTCAATACGGCTGGCATGTATAATGGACCCTTCAGCAATAATGGTTTTCTCTAAAGTAGTACCGCTGATTTTTGCCGGTGGCAACATACGCGCACGGCTGTAAACCGTTTTGGTATTGTCGAATAAATTGAATGGAGGTATTTCCTGTGTTAAAGCCAGGTTGGCTTCATAAAAGGAATAAATATTTCCAATATCCGTCCAATATCCATCGTATTGAAAACTGGATACTTTGTAATTCTCTATAGAATCCGGAATAATTTCCTTACCAAAATCAGTTGCATTGGGATGCGCTTCATTCAATAATTTATCCAGGATTTTTTTATTGAAAATGTAGATACCCATGGATGCCAGATAATTTCTTCCCTGCTTCTGCATTTCTGCTCCTGTATCACTCACCCACTCAGGTAATAAATCTTTCTTAGGCTTCTCAATAAAAGAAGTAATTACATTTTGTTCATTGGTTTTTAAAATGCCAAATTCCGGGGCATCCCGATCGTCAACCGGAATCGTTGCAATGGAAATATCCGTCTGACTTACAATATGATTTTTCAGCATATCGCCAAAATCCATCTGATACAGCTGGTCACCACTTAAAATTAAAATATGATCATACTCCAAATTGGAAATATGTCTGAGTGACTGTCTTACTGCATCTGCTGTTCCCTGAAACCAACCCGGATTATCCGGTGTTTGTTCAGCTGCAAGAATATCCACAAAGCCGGTACTGAAAGCACTAAAGTGGTAAGTGTTTTTGATATGCTTGTTCAGGGAGGCAGAATTAAACTGCGTTAAAACAAACATCCGGTTGATCCCACTATTGATACAGTTACTGATGGGAATGTCTACCAAACGATATTTGCCGGCAATGGGCACCGCTGGCTTCGACCTGCTTGCAGTTAATGGAAAAAGACGGGTACCTGCTCCCCCGCCCAATATCACAGCCAGAACTGATGTGGAAATACTACTCATAAATATGGATTGCTTTTATACTGCTTTGAAGTTAGTTTTTTTATTTTAAATTCTGATAAACTTGTCTATACTCAGCAACCGTACTCTCCCAACTATGATCTATTTGCATCATTTGTTTACGCATTTTTGCCATTTGGTCCTGATCCTGATAAACGGAAACGCCCCGGCCAATAGAATAGGCCAGGTCTTCCACAGTAGCATTATTAAAGCGAATACCAAACCCATCCGGATCTCCCATATCTGTTACCGTATCTTTCAAACCACCAGTACTCCTAACTACAGGTACCGTTCCATAACGCATGGCATACATCTGATTCAGTCCACAGGGCTCAACTCTGCTGGGCATTAGTAAGAAATCTGCACCCGCGTAAATCAGATGACTCAATTGCTCATTGTACCCTATATACGCATTGTAAATACCCTGATGATGATTCGTCATTTGCTGTAATTCCCACTCTATACTTGTTTCACCGCTCCCCAATATCAAAAAGCAGGCATTGCCCTGTGTTTCATGCATAGCGGTTCTGATGGCATCCGGTAAAATATCCGCTGCTTTCTCTCCCACCAGTCTTCCAATAAATACAAACAGCGGTTTAGAAATATCCAGTCCAAACTGCTCGCAGAGCATTTTTTTATTCTGCTCTTTCCCTTTTTTTACTGTCTTAACAGAATAGTGATGCGTCAGATAAGTATCTGTTTCCGGATTCCAGACTTCGTTGTCAATGCCATTCAAAATGCCCATGCATTTTCCCTGCTCATATTCAAATAAAGCCTCGAGTCCATTGGCATTTTGCCTGAGTTCATCCATATAACTCCAGCTAACAGTGGTAACTCTGTCTGCACATTTAACACCGGAAGCAAGGGGATTGATATTACCGGCCCAGTCGAGCATGCCTCTTTTCCACAAATCCCATTTGGGTATATAGATGCTTTTATCCCAGCCCATCCAGCCCTGGTACTGCCCATTGTGAATGGTAACAACGGTAGGTACGGAACCAAGATGCTGAAATGCATAACAATACTTCATCATGAAGGGTATCAATGCTGTATGATGATCATGACAATGAACTACATCGGGTTTATGTTCCCAGCTGCTGATCCAACTGACAACTGCAATTTGAAATGCAGTGAATCTTTCTGCATCATCGTCGTATCCATATATTTTCTGACGGTCAAGCAAACCATTGATATCAATTAAAAACAAATCGAATCCCAGTTTATTGCCGGGTTCCTTAATTACAGTGAAATCAAAATTCCAGTTGCCCAGATTGGCACTTCCCTTATAATCAACGGTCCAGTCATTCTCATAAAGGAATTTGGTCCGGTACATGGGCATGATTACCTTGGCAATATCACCAGACTTGCACTGATATTTGGGCAAAGCTCCTACCACATCCCCCAGCCCACCTGCTTTTGCCACCGGATAACACTCTGCACTTACATGTATAATTTCCATAAAAGGGTTTTAAAACTTCAATTTCAAGATAGCCAATAAACCGATTCCCTCAAATTCAGATTTAAAATTTTTGCTTCAGTCAATTATTACTATTTTCCCCGTTTGTAAAATTGAACGTTTGTTATGAGCCAGACCAAACAGCCTACCAATTCAGGTGCATTAGCCACCCTTGTGATTGTATTTTTCTTTTGGGGTTTTATTGCTGCTTCCAACAGCATTTTTATTCCCTTTGCCAAAGTTCATTTTGAACTTAATCAGTTTGAATCTCAGTTAATAGGGTCCGCATTTTATGGTGCTTATTTTATTGGCTCTTTAATTCTTTTTATTCTATCCAATTTTGTTGGATACGATATTTTAAATAAGATAGGTTACAAGAAGGGAATTATCTACGGTCTTGCTATATCCGTAGTAGGAGCCTTGCTGATTATCCCTTCTGCCAATGCCAATTCTTTCCCGGCTATTCTTGGTTCCTTCTTTATAGTGGCACTTGGATTCTCCTTACAACAAACTTCTGCACAACCCTTTGCCATTTTGCTGGGGGATCCATCTACAGGTTCGCATCGTTTGAATCTGGCAGGTGGAGTTAACTCTTTGGGTACCACTTTAGGTCCCATTATTGTGAGTTTCTTTTTGTTCGGATCAGTAGGCAATGCCAACACTGAAGTAACCGTAACCAATATCAATACCCTGTATTTAATTGTGGCTGCAGTATTTGCAGCAGTGGCTTTATTCTTTGCTTTTTCCAAACTGCCGGACGGTAAGAACGATGAAAAATTTGAGAAAGCCAATAAAGCCGCTTCTTCGCTTTTAATGATGACTTTGTGTATTGGTCTAATTATTGTTGTTGGTCAGTTTACAGAAGTACCTAAACTAACTTTGTTATTGCTGTCCTTAATTAGTGTGGTAGGTATTTTATTTTACTCTAATAGTAAGGCAGTAAAAAATCCGGAAGGATGGGGTGCCATGAAATACCAGCAATTGATTTATGGTATGATTGGAATTTTTGTTTATGTGGGTGTGGAAGTTACCATTGATAATAATTTTGGAGCATTATTACGTATCCCTGGATACCTAACAGAAACTGGTCTGGAAGAAAGTCAGATATCCAAATATGTCTCCTTGTACTGGGGTAGCTTAATGATTGGCAGATGGACAGGGGCAATTGGCGTATTTAATCTGAAAGGCATTTCAAAAACAATTGCAACCATTGTAGTGCCCTTCTTTGCTTTTGGAGTAGTACTCTATGTAAATAATTTATACGGTAGCGATGTTTCCGATTTATTTGGATATGCCGTTTACATTGTATTAGCGATTGCCGCATTTTTCTACGGACAGGAAAAACCGGTTAAAACATTGGTAGCAGTGGCCACTTTAGCAACCATTGCCATGCTGATAGGTGTATTTACCAATGGGTTAATCTCTGTTTACTCTTTCATTGCAGGTGGATTGTGTTGTTCTGTAATGTGGCCTTGTATTTTTTCTTTAGGAGTAGGTGGATTAGGCAAATACACCAGTCAGGGTTCTGCCTTCTTAATCATGATGATTCTGGGAGGAGCTATCATTCCACCTTTACAAGGAGCAATTGGAGATAATGCTTCTATCGGAATGCATCAGTCTTATTTGTTAGCCGCAGCCTGCTTTGCTTTTCTTGCATATCTGGCTTTGAAAATGAAGTCTGTATTAAAAGCTCAGGGATTGGATTTTGATGCACAAGTTGGCGGCGGACATTAATTTTAATTTGATATTCCATTCATAATACTCAGGAAATATGAATACCAAACAAGAAAACAGAAATACATCAGCAGCAATGGAACCCTTGGCTATTGGAATTGATATTGGTGGAACAGGTACCAAATATGGAATCGTTGACCGTGTCGGAAACTTATTATTTTCAGGAGAGATGAGTACGCGCAATCATCCGGAAGTAATGCCCTATATCGATAATCTTTATGAAAATATTGCGCCTTTAATTGAACAAGCCGGAGGCATTGGTAGAATAAAAGGTATAGGCATTGGAGCACCCAATGGAAACTATTACAAAAACACCATTGAATATGCTGCTAATTTGCCCTGGCAGGGTATCATTCCATTTGGTAAAATGGTAGAAGACAAATTTAAATTGCCTGTAGTGCTTACCAACGATGCCAACGCAGCAGCCATAGGTGAAATGATGTACGGTGCGGCACAAGGCATGAAAGACTTTATCATGATTACACTAGGCACAGGGGTTGGAAGCGGAATCGTTGCCAATGGGAAACTAGTTTATGGCCATGATGGTTTTGCAGGTGAACTTGGCCATACCATTATTATACCCGATGGCAGATTACATGAAGGCACTAAAAAAAGAGGTTCTCTGGAAAGCTATGCATCTGCAACAGGAGTAAGGTTAAATGCAATTGAATTTCTCGAAAAGAGTAACAAGCCCAGTTTGCTAAGATCAATACCCCCTGAAGAAATTGATTCCAAAAAAGTGTACGATGCAGCCATTGAAGGGGACGAATTGGCGAAAGAAATTTTTGACTATACCGGGAAAATCTTAGGAATGGCACTGGCTAATTTTGTAATGTTCTCAAGCCCTGAAGCCATTGTATTATTCGGGGGCTTAACAAAGGCAGGAGACTATATTTTAAAACCAACCAGAGAACATATGGAAGCAAACCTGATCAAAGTCTTCGAGAACAAAGTAAAAATACTGGTAAGTCATTTAAAAGAATCTGATGCCGCTATTCTTGGTGCATCCGCCCTTGTTTGGGAGATGAAATAATCCATACGGCGGGAACCGGGCGTTGCCCGGT
>CALEST010000279.1 GCA_937907555.1 uncultured Sediminibacterium sp. | reverse complement strand
CGGGCAACATGAATCCAACACTATTTCTATCACCAAAAGTGGCAAAGAGTTTGGTGTTCCATCTGGTATTATCATTTATCTGATAGTTCGCAATCAATGCAGGAGTGGTCCAGGTAACATCAAACCAGTTTCTACTTCTAGCACTTTGTTGTGCGTTTTGTATAACTTGTGTATCAGTTAATCCGCCGGGCTGCTGAGAACGCATATTAGATCGCATGATTTCAGCAGTCAAAGAAAATTTAGGGGTAAACTGATAAGTGATGGTTGCATATCCAGAGTTATTGTAAAACCGACTATTGTCTCTCCAGCCATTTCCTTCTCTGTGGTCAAAGAAGGAGTAATAGTGAATCTTACCTTTTTTACCTCCAATGGCATTATAGGAATTGAATAGACCATTGCTTCCGAAGCTTTGTTGTGTTTCCAGTTCAATGGGTTTATTCATTTCACTGCCATTTCTCAGGATATAATTAATTAATCCGCCAAACTGAGGTCCATATTGCAAAGAACCCTGTCCTCTTACTACTTCAATTCTCTGTACTGCCTGTAGCTGCGGGTTATAATAAGCTTCGGGATAACCGTAAGGGTCAGCTGCAATATCATATCCATTTTGTCTTACGTTAAATTCCCAGCTTCTGTTTGGGCTTAAACCTCTTGCGGCAATTTCTATCTGAATACCGCTGGGGTCACTTTCCCATACATGTATGCCGGGTATTTTTGCCATCACCTGACGCATGGTATTGTTTACTACATTTCCCTGCACATTGTCCATTACAATCAGGGCATTTTTTTTGCCTGCATAAATATTGGTGCCTACTATCTCGGGCATTTGCTGATAATCACTTTTACTGTTTCTGCCTACAACTGTGATATCGGGTAAATTTTTTGTAGCAAATGTATCTGTTGTATAAGTTGGAGTTTGTCCATTTAACACTAAAGCCACACAGACCATTGTCAACACTGCCATTCCTCTCATATTTAAAATTTTGAGCTGCGAATGTCTGCCATCCCCATTTTTATGACTTATTAAATCAGGAATTCAGTTTACAGAATCGGGAAAAACTGTTATCCAAAACCAACCAGGCCCCATTGGTTAACGCTATTTCATTCAAAAGAAAGGGACTATTGTTTCATACTGTATTGCCTGGCAAATTGCCTTTTCCCTAAACCGTAAATTAGGTAACGATTGTTTACTTTTTAATAAAATTCATATGAATTTTTATAACAAATTAATGCCGGTAACTTTTGCATTGTTGACTTTGCTGGCTTGTAAAAAAGGAGGCGACCCAACTCCTTCAACGCCTTCTACTCCCACAGCACCCCCAATAACTTCTGCTCAAGGTAATTATTCCGGGAATTATTTAACCGTTTCTTCGGCTGAGAATTTAGTATCACCCTGGTCAGAACTAAGGTCCGATACTGTTTATGCCGATTACAATCTTTCTTCTGGAATGGTTAGGAAAATCCCCACGGGTTTTGAAGATAAAATCGTTTCTTTTTATCTGCCCAAAAACTACATGGTTGTTTTTGCAGAAAACTCAGATGGAACAGGAGAGTCAGCCACATTCGTAGCATTGGATAGTGCTATTAAAGCGAATTTACCCAATCGTTTGCGAAATAATATTTCCTATATCCGTTACATCAATATTAATAATCCTGAAAAGAAAGGCACCGGCTCTACCAATGCCAACGCTGTGCAGAATTTTGCTGCACAATGGTATTACGGTTGGAGTATTGATAAGTCATCATTCACCAATCAGCAATTTGTACCTATGACCTGGGGTAAGGGAACTTGTACAGATCCTCAGGCAAAATATTTAGTGGAAAGAAATGATATAGATCATTTATTGTCTTTTAATGAGCCCGACAATGCAGATCAATCCAATGTTCCGGTAGATACAGCCATTAACCGATACAAAGTCATGATGAAAACCGGCCTAAGATTAGGCTCGCCGGTTACAACTCAGGATCAGGCATTCGGATCAGGCAAATGGTTAACCAATTTTATGACAAAAGCACAAGCGCAGAAAATAAGAATTGATTATATAGCAGTGCATTGGTACGATTGGGGAAATCAAAACAATAATGCAGCAACGGATTCGCTTACTGCAGAAAGGGTCTTCACCAGATTTACCAACTATATCAACAATATAAGAATGGCTTATCCTAATTTGCCAATCTGGGTTACTGAATACAATGCGAATATTAACCGTACATCAGAAACCATACACAAATACTTTATGAAGTTGTCAACTGAGTGGATGAATGCACAATCTTTTATTGAGCGTTATGCTTATTTCTTTCCGAATCCATTACCGGCTGTGAACCCGGACAAT
>CALEST010000278.1 GCA_937907555.1 uncultured Sediminibacterium sp. | reverse complement strand
CCCATGATGTCTTCATAAGTAGAACGGAATGCACCATCACTCATTCCCGGAATATGTACATATCCCAAAGCGCCGCCACTCAAACGCTCTACTTCATCTGAATTGCGTTTAACCCAGCGTCTGTACAACAATCCATTCTCTTCACCTGTGCTGATGGCTTTAACCGTGATTTCTCTTTTCACGCCATTTTCTACTAAAGAAAGTAAAACGGTTTTACCGGATTTTCTATTCAGGTACTGCGCCAGGTCTTTGTCTGCTGTCACCATTTCTCCATCAATCATTTCAATGATGGCACCAGCTTTCACATTGAGTCCTGCCCTATCCAATGGTCCACCCAAAATCACTTCTTCAATTTTAACACCATTGCCGGTATATGCCGCATCATAAAAAGCACCCAGCGATGCAGTGGCATCGCCATTCGCATTAAAGCTTCCATAAGCAGCCCCGCTATGACTTACATTCAGTTCACCCAATAATTCACTGAGCATTTCGCTGAACTCATAGTTGTTGCCTATGAAAGGAAGGTGTTTTTCGTAATCGGCTTTATAACTATCCCAGTTTATGCCATGGAATGTTTTGTTGTAAAAAGTTTTTTTGGTTCTGCGCCATACATGCTCAAACATGGCTTCGCGTTCTTCGCGCATGTTCACCAGCATTTCACCGTTAATGCCTACTCTGTCTTGCTTGCTACTGGCCACATCTAATTTGGTAATGCTACCATCGCTGCTGATGAAAATATTTTTCTGGTCTTTGTCCCAAACCATACTGGCTCCATTTGCATTCAAGGGTACCAGCATTTTGGTTTCCTTGGTTCTTAAATTGGTAGACCATAAGTTCATGCCTCTTTCAAAACGTGCCAGGTAATAAAGGGTTTCGCCATCCTTACTTACCAATGCATCACCCATGGAAGAGGAATGAATGGTTGCTCTTACTCTGCGTTGTGTTAACCCTTCCCATTCAATTTCTACGGCTTCAACTGCTAGTGTTTTTTTCTTGCTGGTATCTGCTTTGGCTTTTTGTTCTTCCATTTCCTTCACCAGCGTCAACTCTTCTTTGGTTAATTTAAAACGATCCATTGCCGCCTGTGTAAAGAACATCAGATAGGCATCGCTTTGAGCGCCTCCGCTCATGGCAGCGCCTCTTAATCCATCCCTATTACTTTGCCACAACATGGCTTTACCACCCATTACCCATTTAGGACGATAATCGTTGTAACCGCTTTCCGTAATATTCATGATCTTCTTTCCATCCACACTGGCCAATCCTACTTCACCCACTGCACTGCCTACTACTGCATAATCAAACAACAACCATTTGCTGTCGGGGCTCCACTGAAAATACTGATCGTTTTCTGTCCAGGCAAAAATCTGATCTGAACCCAATACGGTTCTGCTTTGCTTGCTTGCAATATTGTAGATGCGCACATTGTTTCTGTTTTCTACAAATGCAATTTCCTTGCCGTCCGGTGAATACAAGGGTTGTGTATTGTCATTGGCATTGTCTAAAACAGGTGTTTCTTTAATTAAAGTGGCTGCATAAAAATAAGGCTCGTCTGCTCTTACCTTACTGCTTTCAAAAATGCTCCACTTGTTATTGCGCTCTGCAGTATAGATAATAGATTTCCCATCAGGAGAAAATCCAATGCCCAATTCCTGTGTTGGAGTTGCGGTGATTCTTTTGGTTACTCCCCCTTCTACACTGGTTACAAACACATCCCCTCTATACAAGAAAGCAACTTCTTTACCATTGGGAGATACCACAATATTGCTTCCACTACTTACGCGCATCACTTGCTCATCGTTCTTTCTGGCATCTGCTAAAATATTAATGGAAATTTTTTGTGGATTGGCACCTGCTTTCATGGTGTACAATTCTCCATCATAACTAAAACAAAGGGTTCCGTCATTGGCGCTACTTAAATAACGTACCGGATGTTTTTTAAAGGAGGTCAGTTTTTCTGATTTACCTCCGGTTACTGGCATTTTGTGTACATTGAAATTGCCACTCTCTTCGCTTAAATAAATCAGTTCTTTTTCGCCATTGGCAAATACCGGATTTCGGTCTTCACCATTAAAGCTGGTGAGTTTGGTGTGCTTTTCGGCCTTGGCATCATAGATCCAGATATCACGGGTAATAGAAGAAGTATGGTGTTTTCTCCAAGTATTCTCCCCCCCCTTCTTATCATGATAAATCATTTTGCTGCCATCCTTGCTAAATTTTACGTCTTCTGCCGGCGTAGTCAGCAATTGAACAGGTCGGCCTCCATTTACACTCACGCTATATAGTTCCGGCATAGATCCGGTAGGGAACTGACGGTTACTGGCCATGTCCATTCTCGCAGATCCAAAAATGATTCGCTGGTTATCCTGTGAAAAATCGTAGGGATATTCTGCTGCAGAATGAAAAGTAATTCGCTTGGCTTCTCCTCCGCTTACCGGAATGGTAAAAATATCAAAGTTACCATAACGGTCACTGGCAAATGCAATGGTCTTTCCGTCTTTACTCCATACCGGCATATAATCGTGTGCCTCATGCATGGTTAATGCAGTAGCATTTCCGCCGCTTACCGGCACCATGTATAAATCTCCTTTATAGGTAAACACAACGGTTTTACCATCCGGAGAAATACTGGAATAACGCAACCATTTGGGATTGGATTGCGCCTGCACTTGACCAGCCATCAAGGCTGCAAGTGTAAACAATGAGAATATTTTTTTCATACAATTTTTTGTTGATTGGAAAGATATAGAAGATGCCGATTAAATTAAAATCAAATCCATGAACGTCGCAGATTAAAATAAGTACCTTTAAGAAGTGGACAAAGGGAAGAAAGTAATATACAGTCTGGGGGATCAGGCACTCACCATTGAGTGGTCGGCGGCTATTGAGGAAGCCGCCAACGAGCAGGTAATGCAGGCATTTCGCTATTGGCAAAAACATCCCATTGCCGGGGTTACCGATCTTATTCCCGCATACAGCAGTTTAACTTTTGTGTACGATACAGCCATCATTCAACAATATTCCCGTGGCCAATCTCCTTTTACCTGGCTTAGTCAAAAAATCAATTCTACCAACTCAACAACAACAACCGTTGAAGAAGAGACAGTGCCATTAATCGTTCCCGTCTGTTACGATCCCTCCGTAGCACCCGACCTGGAATTTGCAGCTCAATTTGCAAAATGCGCTGTAGAAGAATTCATTCAATTACATAGCAGTAAAATATATAAGGTTTATATGCTGGGATTCTTACCCGGCTTTGCTTATATGGCTTCGGTAGACAAAAAAATCCGGTTGCCCAGAAAAGAAACGCCAAGAAAATTAGTGGATGCGGGAAGCGTGGGCATTGCAGGAGAACAAACCGGTATTTATCCGCTGGATGCCCCGGGTGGATGGCAATTAATTGGTAAAACGCCAATATCATTATTTGATATCAGTAAGGAAGATCCTTGTTTTTTTAAACCGGGTGACCGGGTAAAATTTGAACCCATATCATTAGATGCATTTCATGACTTTAAAAATTGTAAGCCATGAGCATTGAAATTGTAAAAGCCGGATTGTTCTGTACCATTCAGGATGGGGGCAGGAAAGGATTTCAGCATCTTGGCATTAATCCAGGTGGCGCCATGGACAAAGTGGCGATGCAAGTTGCCAATCTATTGATACAAAACAAACCCGATGAAGCCCTGATTGAATTTTTTTATCCTGCACCTGTATTTCAATTTAACCAGGCAGCTTTCATTGCGCTGAGTGGAGCAGATTTTGGCGCCACGATTGATGACACACCCGTTCCTATTCATCAGCCCATTTTTGTGCCGGCCAATGCAACACTTCGCTTTAACAAAAAAACAAAAGGGCATATTGGGTATATGGCCATTCAAGGGGGATTGGAACTGAATGAATGGCTGAACAGCTTTAGCACCAATACACGTGTAATAGCAGGCGGGCTCGACGGAAGAAATCTAATGAAAGGAGATCTGATTGCATTTAAGTCTAAACCCCCTTTTTTGAAAGAAACAGAAGGGCTTCAGATTTTACACTGGATTGCAGATACGAAAAGGTTATATCAGGTTGAAAGAATCCGGTATTTACCTGGCAGAGAATTTAGTTTGCTCAATCAGGCTTCTCAGCAATTCATGACAAACGCCCAGTTTACAATTCAAGCGGATAGTGACA
>CALEST010000277.1 GCA_937907555.1 uncultured Sediminibacterium sp. | reverse complement strand
GCAACGGCACTGAGATCCGACAGTTTTGATCCCGCCTGAATTAAAGCCTGATCAACAACAGGTACAATATTTTGCATATGCGCCCTGCTGGCTAACTCAGGTACTACCCCACCATATTGCTCGTGTACAGACTGGGAAGCAATGATATTACTCAAAATTTCTCCGTCTTTACAAACAGAAGCTGCTGTTTCGTCGCAGGAAGATTCAATTGCCAGAATAGTGATGCCCATTCGCCAAAAATACTATTTAGTTCTGATGGCAACTACCGGATCTAATTTGGCCGCAATGGATGCAGGAATAATACCTGCCAATACGCCCAATCCTATACAAATACTAAGCCCGAGAATAACAATATTGGGTGCAATATATATTGGGAACGGAAGTACAGAACTTAATACCAATGATAAAATCCATACCAGTGTAAGCCCGATTAATCCGCCCAACACACAAAGAAATGCACTTTCCAGGAGGAACTCAGTTAAGATGGTGCTTCGCTTGGCTCCTATTGCCTTCTTCAATCCTATTTGGCTTGTTCTTTCTCTAACAGTTACAAACATAATATTGGCCACCCCGAAAGCCCCTACAATCAAACTTAATCCGGCAATGGCCCAGCCTCCTACAGTTACCTGCCCGAAAAATCCATTCACCTGTTCACTAAACATGGCCACATCGTTGCAAGTAAAATTGTCTTCCTGCGTTGGACTTAGCTTGCGCAACTGACGCATTACCCCATTTAACTCATCCTGCAATGCCGAAGAGGCAATTTTGGGTTTGCCTTGCACAATGATATTCGGGTTGCTGGTTTCCGGACTGTATATGCTGGCAAAATAGCGGTAGGGAACAATCATGCAATCGTCATAATTGAAGCCTCCAATGAAACTCTGACCTTGCTTTTTTATGACGCCTACCACATATACTTTTCTGCCGCCATAAGATATTTCTTTACCCACTGCTTTATCTGCTTTTCCATACAATTCTTCGGCTACTTTAAACCCAATAACGCCAACAGCGGCTCCTCGTTGAAAGTCAGATTCAATTAAATACCTGCCTGTTTCAATGTCAATGGTTTGAATGCTGTTGAATTCATTGGTTACTCCGTAAAGACTGGTATTGTTCAGAATATTATCCAGGTAACTGAAATTGACATTTCTGCTTACAAAGAATGCAGCAAATGCAGCCAGTTCACTTTTTTGTTTCAAGGCATCCAGCTCTTCAATCTTAACATTGGGACGTTTCATGTATTTCCACCAGGGATAATCGGGCCCACCACCATAATTCCACTTGTCTATATAGATGGTATTGCTTCCCAAAGTCTTTAAATCATTCTGAACCTTCCTCTCAAGGCTATCTACTGTAGCCAGCACCCCTATAATGCAGAAAATTCCGATGGTGATACCAAATAAGGATAGAAATGTGCGTAATTTATTTACTTTAAGCTCCTGCAATGCCATGCGGAAGCTGTTCCATAAAATACTGAGTAATTTAACCATACTCAAATGTACGTTTAATCGTCACTTTTAAGAGTGGATTTATGTAAACGGTTGATAGTACTGTTCAAGCAGTCTTTATAAATGACAACAACGAATTCAACAGGAAGCAATTATTGTATTTCTATACAACCAAAGTCTTCGCCTATTGTATATATAAATGAGTTAAATTTGCGGAGATTTAACCAAAATAATCTTGCTATATGACCTGGAAACAAGTCTTTACATCGTCAGTTGGAAAAAAACTGGTTATGGGATTAACCGGAATTTCCCTCGTTTTGTTTTTAATTGTACATGCCGGTATTAATGCCTGCGTTTTTGCAGATCTGGCAGACCCGAATGAAAATGGCGAAATGTTTAATAAGGCTGCTCACTTCATGGGCTCAACCGTATTAATCAGAATCATGGAAATCGGACTTTTTGCAGGAATCATTCTGCATATTTTCCAGGGATACTTACTTACCCTTGAAAACAAACAAAAAAGATCGGTGGGTTATGCCGTAACCTACAAGGATGGCAGCAAATGGTATAGCAGAAGCATGGGCTTATTAGGCACATTGATTTTAATATTCCTGATTTTACATCTTTACCACTTCTGGGTTTCTGCCCGTTTTACGCACGAAGGCTTAGCCCCTGTAACCTACAATGGGGTTGAAATGCACAATATGTTTGCTTTAATGCAGGCCACTTTTACAGAATGGTGGGTTATTGCTGTTTATACGGCAGGATGTATTTCTCTGGCTTATCACCTGGCTCACGGATTCCAGAGTGCATTCAGAACATTAGGCGTACACAATAAGCGATACACTACCATGCTAACCTCTGTAGGATACGCGTATTCAGTCATCATAGCACTCGCATTTATCTTAATGCCTTTGAGCTTTAAATTGGGCTGGATCGGATAATCCTTCTTTA
>CALEST010000276.1 GCA_937907555.1 uncultured Sediminibacterium sp. | reverse complement strand
AAAGAGCAGGATCGCATCAATCATATTAAGACTACAGGTGCACAAACGGGCAATGTGTTTTTAGCGTATCGCAATCATGCTGCTGTTGATACCATTATCAATAATTGGAAGCAGGCCAAATCTCCTGTGTATGATTTTATTACGGAAGATGGGATTCAGCATAGCATTTGGATCGTGAACGATTCAGATGCCGTTGCTTCTATCACTGCAGTTTTTGAAAAAGAAATTCCCTGTACCTATATAGCAGACGGACATCACCGTGCAGCTTCTGCTGCAAAAGTGCGCAAGCAAATCAGTGGCGAAGTACCAGAAGGAGCCAATTATTTTCTAACAACTTTGTTTCCTTCCAATCAATTGTACATCATGGATTACAATAGAGTGGTAAAAGATTTGAACGGGTTGAGCAAGGCTGACTTTTTAGCGGCCCTCTCTAATTCTTTCGATGTGGTTTCGATGGGTAAACAAATGGTGAAGCCCGAGCAATTGCATACCATGGGCTTATACGTGGGTGGTGAGTGGTTTTTGCTAACGGCTAAGCCTGGCACTTATTCCAACGATCCGATTGGCGTGTTAGATGTATCTGTTTTGCAGGAAAAAATATTGGGTCCTATTTTAGGAATTATGGATCAGCGTACCGATAAGCGAATTGATTTTGTAGGCGGTATTAGAGGATTGTCTGCTTTGGAGCAAAGAGTGGATAGTGGTGAAATGGCTGCTGCCGTTAGCTTGTATCCGGTTACGATTGATCAGTTATTTGCTATTGCGGATAGCGGCAATGTAATGCCCCCTAAAAGTACCTGGTTTGAACCGAAGTTGAGAGATGGGCTTTTGACACATTTAATCAAAGATTAAAAGTATTTGATTAATCATTGATGCATATTACTAAAGCATGAATATGAAAAAAATATTGTTAGGATGCTGTGGATTTTTGTTGGCCTTACAGCTATTTGCGCAAGCGCCCACAGTTAAGCAATTGCAGGAATCTGCCATGGCGCTAATGCAACAGGGAGATTTTACCAATGCCATGGTGGCACTTGAAAAAGCAAAAGCGCAGGAGCCGCAAAACCTGGAAGTTTTGAAGAATATTTCTTTCTGTTATTTTCTGCAAAGAGAATTTGCGCAAGCCATTGACGCAGGTAAAATTGCCATTGAACATCCCAATGCAGATCAACAAAGCTTTCAGATTTTGGGGATGTCTTATAAGGCCATTGCCGATTATGCGGCAGCGAATAAAGTATATAAGCGTGCCTTGAAAAAATTTCCTGATGGGGGTGTTATTTATAGCGAATACGGTGAGAGTTTACTGCAGGAGAATAAAAAGGAGGAAGCCATTGCCGCCTGGGAAAAAGGGATTGAACTAGCGCCCTCTTACAGTGGCAATTATTATTTCGCGGCTAAATACTACTACAAGGAAATGAACTGGATTCGGGTGCTGATTCATGGAGAGTTATTTGTAAACCTCGAAAGCTATTCCACCCGAACCGAAGAAGTTAAAAAAGCGCTTTGGGATGCCTACCGAAATGTGTTGCGACCTATTGTGAAAACGCCTTATCACCTGGTTCCCAAATATTCCACCTTTGAGCAAAAACAACTGGCCATCTACGAAAAAACAAGACCCATGGTAGCAGATGGCTTAACCATTGATCATATTGGCAGCATAAGAACCCGCTTACTTACCGAGTGGATGACTGAGAATGCTACAGCTTTCCCTTACCAGTTGTTTCAACATTGGCAACATATGATTCGAGAAGACATTTTTGAAGCCTACAATCAATGGTTATTTGGTGCTGTTTACGATGCAGATGTCTATAAAAAATGGCAGGAAACCCATGCGGATGAAGCCAATAAATTCAAGGAGTTTCAACAGAGCCGGGTGTACCGACAGCCGGGAGGTCAATATTATTTAAATTAGGTATATCCCTTTAAGTTGTTAAGCCAGTGTAAACTGGCTTTTTTTTTTGTGGTTATTTGCCTAATTTGACCGTTCAAATAAAGTGAATTCACTTTAAACGATTGCGTTATGACTATTAAGCGACTTTTTGATGCCGTTAATTACCAGCTTGAACATTTTCCAAAGCAGGACATGTTGTCGGCTAAAATAAATGGGCAATGGAAATCCTATAGTACACAGGAAGTATCAGATACAGTAAACCGCTTTAGCGCTGGATTACTTTCCCTGGGCGTGCATGCCAATGGATTTACTCCAGAAGGTAGTGATAAAATTGCCATCATCAGTAACAATCGCCCTGAGTGGGTTTTTACCGACCTGGCAGTGCAGCAGATTGGCGCCATCCTGGTTCCTGTTTACCCAACTACTAACCCCAATGAACTAGCTTTCATTTTAAATGACGCAGCGGTTAAATATATTTTTGTCAGCAATGAAGAATTGCTGGCTAAAGTCAATAGCATTCTGGATA
This sequence comes from uncultured Sediminibacterium sp., assembly GCA_937907555.1. Lineage (GTDB taxonomy): Bacteria > Bacteroidota > Bacteroidia > Chitinophagales > Chitinophagaceae > Sediminibacterium. Next base: position 24,298 of record CALEST010000276.1, on the reverse strand, counting down.
AAGTTCCTTCCATTCATGGAGTGTATACTTTTGACACTATAGCAGGAGCTCAACACTGGTTTGAAGTAACCAACCTGGCTACTCCTTCTTTATTGTCAGAGGTAGAGAGCGTAAAAGCAACGGTACCGGTTGATCACCTGGCCACCATTATTTATACTTCTGGGACCACAGGAACCCCCAAGGGTGTGATGTTGTCGCATGCAAATATTTACACCAATGTTCAATTCAGTAAAAAGAGTTTTCCCTTCCATGATGCACCTGAATCTAAAGTGCTGAGCTTTCTTCCGCTGAATCATATTTTTGAAAAAACATGCACCTATATTTATTTATACAGTGGCATTAGTATTTACTATGCAGAAAGCCTAGAAACCATTGGAGACAACCTGAAAGAAATTAAACCTAACGGGTTCACTACCGTACCTCGTTTACTGGAAAAAGTATTTGAAAAAATCATGGCCAAGGGCAGTGAGTTAACGGGCACCAAAAGAAAGTTGTTCTTCTGGGCGGTTGACTTGGCTGAGAAATACGATAACAGAGTCAGTGGCGGCCTTTGGTACAATATTCAGCTGGCTATTGCCAATAAATTAATTTTCTCCAAATGGCGTGAAGCCCTAGGAGGTAATATCTCCTTTATCATTACTGGTGGAGCTGCCTGTCAGGTAAAGCTTTTACGCATTTTCAACGCAGCTGGTGTGCCAGTGTATGAGGGCTATGGTCCTACAGAAAATAGTCCGGTAATTTGCGTGAACCGTCAGGAAGAGGGGGGTACCAAATTTGGAACAGTGGGTCCAGCAATTGAAGGCATTCAGGTGAAACTGGCAGAAGATGGTGAAATTATGGTAACGGGTCCTTGTGTAATGAAGGGGTATTATAAACGTCCCGATTTAACTGCAGAAACCATGTTGGATGGATGGTTGTTAACGGGCGATATTGGCGTTTGGGATGAAAATAAATTCCTTAAGATCACCGATCGTAAAAAAGAGTTGTTTAAAACCAGCGGAGGAAAATATGTAGCTCCTCAGCCGATTGAAAATAAATTAAAAGAGAGTCCATTTGTAGAACAGGTAATGGTGGTTGGCTCTGAGCGTAAGTTTGTAGGTGCCTTGATTGTTCCCTCTTTTGCCATCTTAAAAGAGTGGATGAGAGAAAAAGAAATTCCTTTTACTACCAATGAAGATGTGATTCATCATCCGAAAGTGCTAGAGCTCTATCGTGAACTGGTAGAGAGTTTCAATAAGTTCTTTAACCATGTAGAACAAATTAAAAAGTTTGAACTGCTTCCGAATGAATGGACAGTAGATACTGGTGAAATGACTCCTAAATTGAGTTTGAAACGAAAAGTGGTGAACGAGAAATTCAAAGACGCCATAGAAAGAATCTATGCCTGAGTCTAACGCTTTAATGCGCATTTTGGTTGTAGAAGATAACCCCGCTGATCAGGTTGTTTTAGAGGGCTTGTTGTGGAAAACCCGATTGCCCATTCATCAAATCACGCGTGCCAGTAGCAATGCGGAAGCAGATGCCTGGTTGAAAAAGGAAAAGCCCAGTTTGATTTTATTAGATCTTTCGCTACCCGATAGTGTAGGAATTGACTCTTTTAAACATATCAATAGGGTTGCGCCTGCTATTCCTATTATTGTTTTAACGGGTTTGTCTGATATGGATACTGCTTTGGAAACCATGGCGGCCGGTGCGCAGGATTACCTGGTGAAAGGTGAGTTTGATGAAAAATTACTTTCCAAATCAATACAGTACAGCATTGAACGTAAGCGCAATCTCGAAAATATGCGCGTTAGCAATGAACGATACAATATTGTAGTACAAGCCACCAGTGATGCGGTTTGGGAAATGAATTTGGATAATCAATCGGTCTTGTGGGTAGGAGATAATTTCAAGAAAACCTTTGGCTATGATCTGGTAGATGTATATGTGGATGCTGCTGATTGGGTTAATAAAATTCATCCGGAAGACAGAGAAAGAGTGCAGACCAGTATTACCGATGCATACTCTAAAACAGGTAGTCCTTACTGGAAAGAAGAGTATCGTTTTTTAAAAGCAGATGGTTCCTATGCCTACGTATTAGATCGGGGCTATATTCTTTATGAAAACGATCGGCCTATTAGAATGATTGGTGCCATGCAGGATATAACAGAGCGAAAGGAAAGTGCAGAAAAAATTCTGCTTTCAGAAAAGCGCTATCGTAGTTTATTCTATTATAATCCAATGGCCATTTTTATCTGGGATCTGCAAACCCAGCAGATTCTGGAAGTGAACGATATGGCAGTGAAGGAGTATGGTTATAGCAGGGAAGAGTTTTTACAATTGACGCTTTGGGATTTAAGATCCCCTGAACATTATGCCAAACTAAAACAGTTTATTGAGCATATTGCCAGTGCACTTGAAATGGATTCCGGAGGTACCTGGGAGCATATGACCAAAACCGGTGAACGCATTTTCATGAATGTTTACTCGCACCGTCTTCAATACAATGGTAAAGATGCGGTGATGGCCATTGCACAGAATGTAACTGCCAAATTATTGCTGGAGAAAAAACTGGAAGAGGAGAGACTGATTAAACAAAAAGAAATTGCAGAAGCAGTTATCAATACCCAGGAAACCGAGCGGCACGATATCAGCAGAGAACTGCACGACAATGTTAACCAGCAACTCACCGTTGCCATGATGTACATTGCTTCTGCTGAAAAAAAGCAGGTACCTGGTTCAGAACAATTAAGACAATCTGCCGATTATATTTTGCATGCCATTGAAGAAATCAGAAGATTATCCAAGGGCCTGGTAACCCCGTTGATTAAAGACTTTGGTTTGGTGAAAGCCATTGAAAGTGTGCTGGAAGATGTACAGGCAGTTAAGGAAATGAAGATTGAGTTTTTATTCGATACTTTTTTTGAAGACGATATTCATTACGATTTTAAACTGAGTCTATTCCGTATTGTGCAGGAACAGGTAAACAATGTTTTGAAACATGCACAGGCCAGTACCTTAAAAGTAGAATTGGGGAGAAATCAAAACAGCATTTACTTGTCTATTTACGACAATGGAGTAGGCTTCGACGCCTCTGTTCAGAAGAAGGGAATTGGTTTGTACAATATTACCAGCCGTGTTGAATTGTTTAACGGAACCATCAGTATTCATACTGCTCCCACTGCAGGTTGCGCCATGCATATGAGTTTCCCTATTACGCAGGCAATCATGCGTCACTAAGTCTTTTCTTGGCCGACAGAAATTTTTGACGGATAATGGTCTGTACCGGCTTCCGCTGAATCTTACTTTCCAGCCAGGAGATTACATCCAGGTACATAAATGCCCTGGTTTCCATTTTGTCGTCTGCCATATCTTTTAATGTAGCCAGTAATTGCTCAAACAAGGGTTTCGTTTGATTGGGGAGACTATGAAAACTTTGTTTTAAGAATTTAAAAATGGCTTCTTCTGCGGCACTCAGGTGTTGCATTTTACCCATGAATCGATATACCGATTTCAACAGGTACTTCAGGTAGTCATTATTGCCCAACTCGTAATGCGCAATCAGGTGCAGCAGTCGGGCATAACATTGCAAGTCGCTTCTAAGGTCTACTTTAAGATTGATGATTTTATTTAAGTAGTCAATACTACTGGCAGGATCTCCGCTTCCGAAATACAAGGAAGCAACCTTATAATAGAATACCAGGGTTCTGTGCCGGTCCAGATAATCTTCGTATGCCTCCAGTTTTTCCTCTATCTCTGGTATCAGTTGTAATCCCCTGGTAAAACTGCCTTCCATGAAATGCCTGTTCAGCTTTGCTGTATACAGATAGGTAAAACATTGTACCGTATGGTTCATATTGTTTTGTACAAAAGGCATTTCCATGAATGCTTCCAGTTCTTTTACGGTCTCATTGAATTTCCGGTAATTTCTTAAATCAAAATGTGCCCCCAGCAAATTGTGCATGCCTTTTATGTAGTGGGCTGTTTCAATTTCCATCATTTTAGGCTCTGCCTTAAACAGTTCCGTCCATTTGCTGCAATAGCGATAATACATCAGAAAGTCCTGTGTAATAAATGCATACCAGCAATAACATTGGTAAGCATATAATTTTTCATAGAACCCTTTCTCCTGTTCATTTTCGTGCAACAGTGGGTGATTAAAATAAACAGCCAGGGCTTTTTTGTCCGATTCGTTTCGGGCATGTCCGTGCCGTATATACCATTCGTATAAGAGTAAGGATAAATTCGAAAGGGTACTGATATTGCTTAACCGCAGATTGGTCTCGTCCGACTCCTTGCAAAGTTTTGCCGCCCGGTCCTGCATACTTCGGGTAATATAGAGGGCTTCAATTTTTTTCTCCAGAAACAAAACTTGTTGAATATAAGTAACCTGGTTATTGGCTTTAGCCAGTTCTTTTACTCTGTCCAGTACTTTTAAACTCTGGATATTTAAGCCTTTGTTGTAGAGTATTCTGGCAAAGTCGAGCTGTTCGTTCAACTGCAAATCAATATTCTCGTTTTGTTGTAACAAACGAACGCTCGCTAGTATTTCCTGGTATAAATGGGCTTTTAAATTAGACAGCTGTTGTTTTTGAAAAGCTGGATTTTTTTTCAGGAGTTGTGCTTCATCGTAATGGCTCATTTTATCGAGCGCATCAAATAACTGAACCACTTTTAAGTTACCTGATGCAGAATTCCGGGTTATATACAATTTAAAATTGCGCTTCTCTGCCCTTTCCAGGGAATGAATCAATTGGTGAAGCGGGTCTGTATTCCGGTTGGGCATCGTAAAAATATTAAGCTAGAATTCAATACTGTATTGGGTTTCATGGTTTTCAACTGCGGTTACGCATTGTAAAACCAGCGCTATTTTGTTTCCACACTAAAGATAAGGCAATCTAAATTCGAATACGACAGGCCGTACTGTTGTTATTTAAGGCAATCAATAGCAATGGATACGCGCCTGTCTTTTTATCTATAAAAACCAATACAATGGCCGATAAGATTCACATTTTTGATACTACCCTTCGTGATGGAGAACAAGTGCCTGGCTGTAAACTCAACACAAAAGAGAAACTGTCACTGGCTGTGCAATTGGAAGAATTGGGCGTAGACATTATTGAAGCTGGATTTCCTGTGTCCAGTCCCGGAGATTTTGAGTCTGTCTCTCAAATTGCAAGAACCATTAAGTACGCTACCGTATGCGGTTTAACCAGAGCAGTACAAAAAGATATTGAAGTGGCTGCACAGGCCCTGAAGTATGCGGTTCGCCCCAGAATACACACCGGTATTGGTACTTCTGATTTTCATATCAAAGCAAAGTTCAATTCTACCAGAGATGAGATACTTGCCAGAGCTGTTCAATGTGTTAAGTGGGCCCGCAATTTTACAGATGATGTAGAATTCTATGCAGAAGATGCAGGCAGAACAGACAATGAATACCTGGCAAGGGTAATTGAAGCGGTGATTGCAGCAGGTGCTTCTGTAGTGAATATTCCTGACACCACCGGTTATTGCCTGCCCCATCAGTACGGCGAGAAAATTGCTTTCCTGAAAAACAATGTATCCAATATTGACAAAGCCATTATTTCCTGTCACTGTCACAACGATTTGGGTTTGGCTACAGCCAACTCTATCAGTGGTGTGATTAATGGTGCCAGACAAATTGAATGTACCATCAATGGTTTGGGTGAGCGTGCCGGCAATACTTCTTTGGAAGAAGTAGTCATGATTATTGCTCAGCACAAGCAACTGGATTTATACACCAATATCAAAACCCAATTGCTTAATCCTTTGAGCAGAGAAGTTTCTGAAGTAATGCGCATGCCGGTTCAGCCCAATAAAGCCATTGTAGGTTCCAATGCATTTTCTCATTCTTCCGGCATTCATCAGGATGGCTTCTTAAAGTCTGCAGAAACCTATGAAATCATTAATCCAGAACTGGTAGGTGCAGAGGGAAGTAAAATTGTTTTAACTGCCAGAAGCGGCAGAAGTGCATTGGCTCACCGCTTACAGAAACTGGGATATGATTTTAACAGAGACGATATAGATGTGTTGTACGAAGATTTCTTGCTGGTTGCTGATAGCAAGAAAGAAGTGGAAGAATCCGATTTACATCTTTTAGCTAATCAATATAAAAAACAGAGAGCAATTGCTTAATGAAATATTCTTTGTAAAACATTATTCAATAAAATCTGGGATGCACACGTAGTGGAGAAAATAGAAGACGGTCCTTCCATTTTGTATATTGACCGGCATTTTATTCACGAAGTAACCAGCCCACAGGCATTTAAAGGAATTGAAAAGCGAGGCCTTTCTTTGTTTAGACCCAAGCAAACCATTGCAACGGCTGACCATAATGTGCCTACATTAAATCAACATTTGCCTATCAAAGATCAGTTGAGTAAAATGCAGGTAGATCAGTTGATTGAGAACTGTGAAAAACATGGAGTAGAGTTATATGGATTAGGTCATCCCTACCAGGGGATTGTACACGTGATTGGACCGGAATTGGGTATTACCCAACCGGGCATGACGATTGTTTGTGGCGACAGCCATACCAGTACACACGGCGCTTTTGGGACCATTGCTTTTGGGATTGGTACCAGTGAAGTAGAAATGGTTTTTGCTTCACAATGCGTATTGCAGACCCAACCCAAAACCATGCGCATCAATATTGAAGGTGCTTTGCAGCCGGGTGTGGTTTCCAAGGATATTATTCTTTACATCATTGCCAAAATTTCTGCCAGTGGTGCTACGGGTTATTTTGTTGAGTACGCAGGAAGTACCATTCGTTCGCTTTCTATGGAAGCCAGGATGACCATTTGCAATATGAGTATTGAAATGGGCGCCAGGGGCGGAATGATTGCGCCAGACCAAGTGACATTTGATTATCTAAAGGGAAGAGTGTACGCACCCAAGGGAAATGCATGGGAGCAAAAAATGGCTGAATGGAAGCAATTGTACTCCGATGCAGATGCCGTCTTTGATGCCGAATTGCATATTGATGCCAGTGCAATTGAACCCATGATTACTTATGGAACCAATCCTGGATTGGGTATCCCTGTTCAGGCTCATATACCATTGTTGGAAAGTATTGCTAATGAAGGTGAGAGAAAGAATATGGAACAGGCACTTCGTTACATGGATTTACAAAGTGGCACGTCCTTATTAGGTATGCCTGTACAACATGTTTTTATTGGCAGTTGTACCAATTCAAGAATTGAGGACCTGCGTTTGGTTGCCAATCTGGTGAAAGGAAGAAAAAAACACGATTCCGTTAAAGTGATGATTGTTCCCGGATCGCAGCAGGTGGCTAAGCAAGTACATGCAGAGGGACTGGATAAAATATTTACCGAAGCAGGTTTTCAGATTCGTCAGGCTGGCTGTAGTGCCTGCTTGGGGATGAATGAAGACAAAGTGCCAGCTGGTGAATATTGTATTAGTACCAGTAACAGAAATTTTGAAGGAAGACAGGGCGCAGGCGCCAGAACCTTATTGGCAAGTCCTTTAACCGCTGCGGCTGCAGCTATTACCGGAGTAGTAACGGATGTGAGAGAATTGATTAAATAATTGCACTAAACAGTTAGAACAGCAATGCAAGCATTAAAAGAAATACATAGTTCATTTGTTCCTTTACCAGCTGAAAATGTAGATACGGATCAGATTATTCCTGCCCGTTTTTTAAAAGCCACAACCCGCGATGGATTTGGGAAAAATCTTTTTCGCGACTGGCGATATGAAAATGATGATGAAACAAGACCCAAAGCTGATTTTGTTTTGAATCAACCGCAGTTCAGCGGAACAATATTGGTGGCTGGTAAAAATTTTGGTTGCGGATCTTCCAGAGAACATGCTGCCTGGTCCCTTCTGGATTACGGATTCAAAGCAGTTGTCTCCAGTTTTTTCGCAGATATATTTAAGAACAACGCGCTGAACAATGGTGTTTTGCCTGTAATAGTATCAGAGCCCTTCCTTCAGAAAATATTTGCACTTTCTTCTACGGACGCATTGCATATTGATGTAGCAGCACAAACTATTACAATAGAGAAAACGGGAGAACAGGAGTCTTTTGAATTGAACCCTTACAAGAAAACCTGTTTACTTAACGGGTACGATGATATTGATTTTCTCATCAGTCGCAAAGAAGCGATTGAACAATTTGAATTAGCAAACGCATAATATGGAAAAGAAAATAGCCGTCATTAATGGCGATGGAATTGGTCCTGAAGTTACCGCACAGTCTATTAAAGTACTGAATGCCATTGCAAAAGAGTTTGGTCATCAGTTTAGTTATACGCATGCATTAATGGGTGCCGTATCCATAGATGCAACCGGATCTGCCTTGCCGGATGAAACCCTGGCTGTTTGCAAGGAAAGTGACGCTATTTTATTTGGTGCCATTGGTCATCCGAAATTTGACAATGACCCCTCTGCCAAAGTAAGACCAGAGCAGGGATTGTTACAGCTGCGCAAGGAGCTGGGTCTGTTTGCCAATATTCGTCCAATTACAACCTATCGGTCTTTGCATCATTTGTCTCCTTTAAAAGCCAAGCAGCTGGAAGGAGTGGATTGCATTATTTTCAGAGAACTCACCGGCGGCATTTATTTTGGTAAAAGAACACTAACCGAAGACAAAACTTATGCTACTGATGAGTGCGCCTATCATGAACTGGAAATAGTTCGGGTTGCAAAAATGGCATTTCAATATGCACTGAATCGCAGAAAAAAATTAACCCTGATTGATAAAGCCAATGTGCTGGAAACTTCCCGCTTGTGGCGTCGCATTGTGCAGGCTATGGCCATGCAGTTTCCTGAAGTTGCAGTGGATTATATGTTTGTAGACAATGCTGCCATGCAGATTATTGTGAATCCTGCCCAATTTGATGTAATTCTTACGGAAAACATGTTTGGCGATATTATCAGTGATGAAGCTAGTGTACTGAGCGGTTCATTGGGTTTACTTCCTTCTGCCTCTATTGGTAAAACCGCTGCTATGTTTGAGCCCATTCATGGTTCCTATCCGCAGGCTGCTGGTAAAGACATTGCCAATCCCATTGGTTCTGTTCTTTCTGCTGCTATGATGCTGGATCATTTTGGATTAGCAGCCGAAGCCACAGTAGTTAGGGAAGCGGTTGACTGGACTTTGACCCATGCATTTGTTACCCGCGATATTGATCCGATCAATAATTACGGAACAGAAGCTGTTGGGGATTTGCTTGCAGACTTTATTCATAAAAAGCATGAGACCCATCAGGGTAAAAATGTTTCTCTGAATGCGTCAACCATTATTTAATTATTTCTGATTGTAAAAGTGTAGCAATGAATTATTATAAACCGGATACCATACTCTATCATAACGGTGAATTTGTAAAAGCAGCGGAAGCGAAGATGGATTTATACAGCCAGTCGCTTCATTACGGCTATTCTGTTTTTGAGGGAATTCGCTCTTATAAAACCACAGCCGGAAGTACCGCTGTTTTTAAAGCAGTAGAACATTTTGAGAGACTCAAGATTTCTGCGGAAGCCATTAATCTTCCTTATGATTTTGATACGCAAACTTTAATTGATGCTACCTACGAAGTATTGAAACAAAACAATCTGGGAGATGCCTATATACGTCCTGTTGTGTATGCGCCTGCCAATATGAGTTTTGCACGCAATACCGAATCCTTTGTTTTTATTGAAGCCTGGGAAATGGCCCCTTTTTTAGGGGATAAATTATTGCGCATGATGACTTCTTCTTTTCAGCGCCCCAATCCCAAAGCGTTTAAAATTCATGCAAAAGCCGCTGGTCACTATGTGAATTCCATTCTGGCGAGTCAGGAGGCAAAAGACAAGGGCTACGATGAAGCATTTTTATTAGACATGAATGATCATCTGGCAGAAGGTCCGGGAGCCAATTTGTTTTTTGAAAAAGACGGTGTGTTGTTCACGCCCCAACCCGGACATATTCTGGCTGGTATAACCAGAGCTACTGTTTTAGAAATCTGTGCTCAATTGGGCATTGAAGTAAGAGAAGGGACGTATACAATGAAGGATATTAAAGCTGCCGATGCTGCTTTTTTCTGTGGCACTGCGGCTGAAGTTATTGGATGGCAATCGCTGGACGAATACATTTTCCCCAAACCTTTTTCGGAAACCAAAAGCTTTCAGGTACAGCAGGCTTACAAACAACTCGTGGTTAAACCTTTGACTAATTAGTTTTTAAAACGATACAATGGAATTGAACAAATACAGTAAAACCATTACCCAGGATCCTACGCAGCCCGCTGCGCAGGCCATGTTTTATGGGATTGGTTTAACCGATGAAGATTTGCAGAAAGCACAAGTGGGAGTAGTGAGTATGGGTTATGATGGCAACACTTGTAATATGCATTTGAATGATCTGGCTAAGCTGGTAAAGCAGGGTGTTTGGGAAAATGATTTAGTAGGATTGATCTTTAATACCATCGGGGTAAGTGATGGAATGAGCAATGGTACCGATGGAATGCGCTATTCTTTGGTGAGCAGGGATGTGATTGCTGATTCCATAGAAGCGGTTTGTGGTGCGCAGTATTATGATTCACTCATTGCCATTCCTGGTTGTGATAAAAATATGCCTGGTGCCTTAATTGCCATGGGACGTTTAAACAGACCTGCGATTATGGTGTATGGTGGAACCATTGCTCCAGGTCATTATAAGGGACAGGATTTAAATATTGTTTCCGCCTTTGAAGCCTTGGGGCAAAAACTGGCAGGACAATTGGATGAAAATGATTTCAAAGGAATCATCAAGCACGCCTGTCCGGGCGCTGGTGCTTGTGGTGGTATGTACACGGCCAATACCATGGCGTCTGCCATTGAAGCATTGGGTATGAGTTTACCCTTTTCTTCGTCCAATCCGGCTTTGAGTGCTGAGAAGAAAGACGAATGTTTGGCAGCAGGTAAAGCCATTAAAGTATTAATGGAAAAAAATATTCTTCCTTCAGATATCATGACCCGTAAAGCATTTGAAAATGCCATTACGATTATCATGGCGCTGGGTGGAAGTACCAATGCCGTGTTGCATATGATTGCCATGTCAAAGAGTGTGGGAGTTGCATTAACACAGGATGATTTTCAAACCCTATCCGACCGGGTTCCTGTGTTGGCAGATTTTAAACCGAGCGGAAAATATTTAATGCAGGATTTACATCAGTATGGCGGTGTACCTGCTGTAATGAAATATTTATTGCAGAAAGGATTCTTGCATGGGGACTGCTTAACGGTCACTGGTAAAACATTGGCAGAGAATCTGGCTTCAGTTCCGGATCTGGATTTTGATCAACAGAAAATTATACTTCCAATAGAATCACCCGTAAAAGCTACCGGGCATTTACAGATTCTATATGGCAATCTCGCAACCGGTGGAAGTGTAGCCAAAATCAGTGGCAAGGAAGGAGAATTGTTTGAAGGTCCTGCCAGGGTATTTGATGGCGAACATGCGTTGATTGAAGGAATCAATAGCGGAAAAATTCAACCGGGTGATGTGGTTGTCATTAAAAATGTAGGTCCGGTGGGAGCTCCCGGTATGCCTGAAATGCTGAAGCCTACTTCTGCCATTATTGGTGCAGGATTAGGGAAGTCAGTTGCCTTAATTACCGATGGCCGATTCAGTGGCGGTACGCATGGGTTTGTAGTGGGGCATATTACACCGGAAGCGGTGAATGGCGGATTAATTGGATTGGTAGAAGACGACGATATCATTGAATTGAATGTTGCCACCAAAAAAATGACACTGAAAGTAGCAGAAGATATTATTGAAGCGCGGAGAAAAAAATGGAGTAAACCTGCATTGAAAGCCACCAAAGGTCTATTGTTTAAATACGCCAAATCTGTTAAAGACGCTTCTCAGGGTTGTGTAACCGACGAAGCTTAAATTTTTTTTATGAGTACTACACTGAACCCAACTATTGAAAAAGAAACACTAGCTGTTGAAACAAAACCTGTTCGTGAATTGTCCGGATCACAAGCAGTTTTGGAAGCCTGTATTGTTGAAGGGGTAGATACCATTTTCGGTTATCCTGGTGGTGCTATCATGCCCATCTATGATGCCTTGTACGATTACCACGACAAGCTGAAACATATATTGGTAAGACATGAACAGGGTGGTATTCATGCCGGTCAGGGATATGCAAGAAGCAGCGGTAAAGTAGGCGTAGTATTTGCTACCAGTGGACCTGGTGCTACCAACTTGGTAACCGGGTTGGCAGATGCCATGATAGACAGCACGCCGCTGGTTTGCATTACAGGGCAGGTGTTTGCGCATTTGTTGGGTACGGATGCTTTTCAGGAAACAGATGTAGTGAATATTACTACACCCGTAACCAAGTGGAATTACCAGATTACCGATGCTACAGAAATACCGCATGTTTTGGCGAAAGCCTTTTACATTGCCCGCTCCGGAAGGCCGGGTCCGGTATTAATTGATATTAGTAAGAATGCACAGATTCAGAAATTCAATTACGAGGGATATACGCGTTGTAACCATATCCGCAGTTATCGTCCCAAGCCGATTGTTAGAAAAGAATATTTAGAAGCAGCTGCAAAACTGATTAATGAAGCGAAGAAGCCCTTTGTGATTTTTGGGCAGGGCGTTATTTTGGGTAAGGCGGAAAAAGAATTCAAAGCCTTTATTGAAAAAGCAGGCTTGCCTGCAGCCTGGACCATACTGGGTTTAAGTGCTTTGCCAACGGATCATCCGCAGAATGTAGGGATGTTGGGCATGCACGGCAATTACGGACCCAATGTATTAACCAATGACTGTGATGTTTTAATAGCCGTAGGGATGCGTTTTGACGATCGTGTTACTGGCAGGTTAGACAAGTATGCCAAGCAGGCTCAAATTATTCATCTGGATATTGATCCTGCAGAGATAAATAAGAATGTAAAAGTAACGGTACCGGTTTGGGGGGATTGCAAGGAAACACTACCAATGCTTACCCAGATGGTTGAAGCAAAGCAACACAGGGAATGGCTGTCTTTATTTAACCAGTATACTGCCGAAGAGAAAGCAGCCGTGATGGATGCGGAATTATTTCCGAAGTCAGGTGAAATGACCATGGGTGAAGTAATTCAGCAATTGAATGAACTAACCAGTGGAGAGGCAATCATTGTTACCGATGTGGGACAACACCAGATGGTTGCTTGCAGGTATGCCAAATTCAATGCTTCTAAATGTAATATTACATCGGGTGGATTGGGTACCATGGGTTTTGCTTTGCCAGCCGCTATTGGTGCCAAGTTTGGCGCGCCGGAAAGAACGGTGGTGGCCATTATTGGAGATGGTGGATTTCAGATGACCTTACAGGAACTGGGAACCATTATGCAAACAGGACTGAATGTAAAAATCCTGATCCTGAACAACCGCTTCTTAGGCATGGTTCGTCAGTGGCAGGAATTGTTCAACGACAAACGCTATTCTTTTGTAGACATACAAAGCCCCGATTATGTTCAGCTGGCCAAAGCCTATGGCATTGCCGGATCCAGTGTGTCTGATAGAAATGATTTAAGATCTGCTTTGTCTTCCATGTTGGCATCAGAAGGTTCTTATTTGCTGGAAGTAATGGTGGGAAAAGAAAACAATGTATTCCCCATGGTGCCACAGGGTTGCAGCGTTTCAGAAATCCGTTTAAAATAACAGGCAATGAAAAAAGAATTTACCATAACGGTTTATACAGAAAATCAGGTAGGGCTGCTGAATCGAATTGCGATTATTTTCAGCAGAAGAAAAATCAATATTGATAGTCTCAATGTTTCTCCTTCCGAAGTGGAGTCCATTCATCGATTTACCATTGTAATGAATGAAACAGAAGATGTGGTGAGAAAGCTCTGCCTTCAGATTGAAAAGCAGGTAGAAGTATTGAAAGCCTATTTTAATACAAGCGATGAAATCATCTGGCAGGAAATGGCATTGTACAAAGTTCCTACCGATGCAGTAGCAGAGAAGCTAAAAGTAGAAAGATTGCTTCGGGAATATGGGGCAAGAGCGGTAGTCATTAGAAAAGACTATACCATTTTTGAAACGACAGGTCATCGTGAAGAGACCGACCGGCTGATTCATTTTCTGGAACCATACGGATTAATTGAATTTGTCCGCACTGCCAGAATCGCCATCATCAAAGCCAGCAGCGGTTTTCATGAAAAGATTAAAGAATTTGAAGCAGTAGAGCCCGCAGAAGAATTAATTGAGAACGAGTTCCTTAATCAGGGACAAGCCGTTTTTACTATGTAAATCATTATAACAAATTATCACAAACAATAACAAACAAGATACTATGGCAAATTATTTCAATTCTCTTCCTCTGCGCGAACAGCTGAATCAGCTGGGTGTATGTGAATTCATGGACAAAGCTGCTTTTGCAGATGGAATTAATGCATTGCTTGGGAAGAAACTGGTGATTGTTGGTTGCGGAGCACAGGGTTTGAATCAGGGATTGAATATGCGTGATTCCGGACTGGATATTTCCTATGCGTTACGAAAGGAGGCAATTGATCAAAAACGGGCTTCCTATACTAACGCAACAGAAAATAATTTCAAAGTAGGTACCTACGAAGAATTGATTCCATCGGCTGATGTGGTGATTAATCTAACGCCGGATAAACAACATAGTTCGGTAATAGCAGCTGTGATGCCCCTGATGAAAAAAGGTGCTACACTTTCTTATTCTCACGGCTTTAATATTGTTGAAGAGGGTATGCAGATTAGGAAAGATATAACCGTAATTATGGTGGCTCCTAAATGTCCGGGTACAGAAGTGCGGGAAGAATACAAACGTGGTTTTGGTGTGCCTACGCTCATTGCGGTTCATCCGGAAAACGATCCGGAAGGAAAGGGGTGGGATTATGCGAAAGCCTATTGTGTGGCAACAGGTGGTCACAGAGCAGGGGTATTGAAATCTTCTTTTGTGGCGGAAGTAAAATCAGATTTAATGGGTGAGCAGACGATATTATGTGGCTTACTACAAACCGGTTCTATTTTGTCTTTCAATAAAATGGTTGAAAAAGGAATCAGTGCTGGTTATGCCGCTAAATTAATTCAATACGGATGGGAAGTAATTACCGAGGCTTTGAAGCAGGGTGGCATTACTGCCATGATGGATCGTTTGTCTAATCCTGCCAAGTTAAAGGCATTTGAACTTTCAGAAGAATTGAAAGAAATCATGCGTCCCTTATTCCAGAAACATCAGGACGATATCATGAGTGGTGCTTTTTCTTCGGGTATGATGGAAGACTGGGCCAATGGAGACAAAAAATTATTGACCTGGAGAGAAGCGACAGGCGAAACCGCATTTGAAAAAACAGCGGCTGGTACTATGAAAATTTCCGAACAGGAATTTTTTGATAATGGTTTGTTGATGGTGGCATTTGTAAGATCAGGTGTTGAACTGGCTTTTGAAACCATGGTGGAAGCCGGTATTAAGGAAGAATCTGCCTATTATGAATCCTTACATGAAACTCCATTAATTGCCAATACCATTGCCAGAAAGAAACTTTACGAAATGAACCGCGTTATTTCAGATACAGCAGAATATGGTTGTTATTTATTTGATCATGCCTGTAAGCCTTTGCTGGCCGATTTCATGACTAAAATAAATACGGATGTAATTGGAAAAAATTTCAATGAAGGCAAAGACAATGGGGTGGATAATAAAACCCTGATTGCGGTGAATGCAGTTATCAGATACCATCCGGTTGAAATAGTAGGGGAAAAATTAAGACAGGCGATGACCGATATGAAAACCATCGCCACTAATCAATAAGAAGCGACAAACTGATGCAACAGCAATCTACTATAACAGGATTTGGCTTAGACATTGATGCAGCAAGAGTGAAATTAAAGGATGTGGTAAAGCATACGCCGCTTATTTACAATGCTTCTCTTTCTAAGAAATACAATTGCGCGGTTTATTTAAAGCGGGAGGATTTACAAATTGTACGCTCTTATAAATTACGCGGGGCTTACAATATGATCAGTAGTTTGCCCGAAGATCAGAGAGCCAAAGGGGTTGTTTGTGCCAGTGCCGGCAACCATGCCCAGGGCTTTGCCTACAGCTGTAAAGTGCTGAATATAAAAGGCATTGTATTTATGCCCATCATCACGCCCAATCAGAAAGTAAGACAAACAAAAATGTTTGGGGATGGTAATATAGAGATCAAATTGGTGGGGGACACGTTTGATGATTGTGCAGCTGCTGCCAAAGCATATACAGAAGCCAATGGCATGAGTTTTATTCCGCCATTCGATCATCCCAAAGTGATAGAAGGTCAGGCCACTGTTGGATTGGAGATACTGGAAGATTTGCAGGACATTGATTATTTGTTTGCCCCTGTTGGTGGAGGGGGATTAATTGCAGGGGTTGGCGCTTACTTTCAACAAGTATCTCCTGACACTAACATCATCGGTGTTGAACCCGAAGGGGCTCCGTCCATGTCGGAGGCATTGAAACAGGGAGCGCCTGTGAAGTTAGACAGCATTGATCCCTTTGTAGATGGCGCAGCCGTAAAGCGTGTAGGGGATTATCCTTTTGATATTTGTAAAGAAGTGATTGATGAAATGGTGTTGGTAAATGAAGGAAAAGTCTGTTCTACGATCTTAAAATTATACAATGAAGATGCAATTGTGGTGGAGCCTGCAGGTGCTTTGTCTGTTGCTGCACTCGATAATTTTAGTGAAAGCATCAAGGGAAAGAAAGTGGTTTGCATTGTAAGCGGAAGCAATAATGATATTGACCGTATGCAGGAGATTAAAGAAAGGTCCTTGCAGTTTGAAGGACTGAAACATTTTTTCCTGATCCGTTTTGCGCAGCGGCCGGGTGCATTGAAAGAGTTTGTGAATCATGTATTGGGTCCAACAGATGATATTGTTCGTTTCGAATACATGCAAAAGCACAACAAGGAAACAGGTCCTGCCTTAGTAGGTATTGAAATGCAGGACAAAGCTGATTATGAGCGTTTGCTGGAGAATATGCAACGCTATCATATTAATTTTACGCCCATCAATAAGAATGATAATTTATTCGGGTATTTAATTTAATCAAGGGGTTATGCAGGTATTAAAGTTTGGAGGAAGTTCTGTTGCCAACGCTGTAAACATCAGTAAGGTAATAGCCATTGTAGCAAAGGCGGTACAAAAAGAGCCAGTTATTTTAGTAGTATCTGCACTGGGTGGCGTAACGGATCAGTTAATTGGGATTGGTGCAAAAGCGGCTGCAGGAGATGAATCCTATAAAGATCAAATCAAGGAGCTTGAAGTAAAACACCTGGAAGCCGTAAGGGGATTATTGCCTATACAAAATCAGAGCGCTACTTTAAGTTGGGTGAAACAACAACTGAATGAACTGGAAAGAATCTGCGACGGCATTTTTTTACTGGGAGAATTGTCTGCCAGAATTCAGGACCGACTGGTAAGTTATGGCGAATTGCTCTCTTCCTATATTATTACGGCAGCACTGAAGGAACTCAATACGCAGCCCATCTGGACTGATTCCAGAAAACTTATTTCCACTAATGATTTTTACGGGAATGCCAGCGTGCAGTTTGAAAAGACCAATCAACAGATTCTTTCATTTTTGCAAAGCAATCCCTCTTCTTTGTATGTGGCTCCCGGATTCATTGCTGCCAATGAAAAAGGATATACCACTACCTTGGGTAGGGGTGGATCGGATTATACCGGAGCTATATTTGCCGCTGCTACCCATGCTACTGCACTTGAAATCTGGACGGATGTTACGGGTATGATGACGGCCGATCCGCGTCTGGTGCAGAACCCCAGACCTATTGAAGCCATTTCTTATGAGGAAGCGATGGAGCTCTCGCATTTTGGCGCTAAAATTATTTATCCGCCCACCATCCAGCCGGTGATGAAAAAAAACATTCCTGTTTGGGTCAAGAATACTTTTGAACCGGAAGCTGCTGGTACAGTGATTCAACAACATGCGGTAGCCAACTCCGATGTGGTTAGAGGCATATCGAGTATTAACCGAATTGCTTTGTTGTGCCTGGAGGGAAGTGGGATGATAGGCATACCTGGATTTAGCAAGCGATTGTTTGAAGTGCTGGCTTTGAATAGAATCAATGTTATTTTAATTACCCAGAGCTCTTCGGAATATTCTATCTGTGTAGCCATCAATGAAACAGATGCCCATACTGCGCAACAGGCGATTGATGCTTTTTTTGCCTATGAAATTGAAAACGGAAAAGTAAATCCGGTTTCAGTAGAAACGGGATTGAGCATAGTGGCAGTGGTAGGTGAACAAATGAAAAGTTTACCGGGCATTAGTGGCAGAATGTTTGGCGGGCTGGGAAGAAATGGTATCAATGTAAGGGCCATTGCACAGGGTTCTTCAGAGAAAAATATATCTGCTGTAATTGCAGCTAGCGATGTTAAAAAAGCCATCAATGTATTGCATGAAGACTTCTTTGAAACAACCTATAAACAACTCAATGTATTTATTGCAGGCGCAGGTAATGTGGGTGGAAAATTACTGAGTCAGTTGAATCAGCAATTGCAGTATCTAAAAGACCATATGCGTTTGCAGATACAGGTGGTTGGTATTGCAAATAGCAGGCGTGCAATATTGGATGATGCAGGGATCAATTTGAACAACTGGAAATTGGTTTTGGATGAGTCGCCCGAACTGAATATTCATGAATTTGTTGAAGCGATAATTGAAAAAAACTTACGCAACAGTGTGTTTGTTGATGTAACAGCTAATGAAGTAGTGGCTTCTGTGTACGGGACATTATTAGCCAAAAGTGTGGCTGTGGTAGCCTGTAATAAAATAGCCTGTTCCTCAGCTTATGAAAATTATAAGAAGCTAAAGAGTCTGGCCAGAACCTACAATACACGTTTCTTGTTTGAGACCAATGTGGGAGCGGGTTTGCCGATTATTGGCACACTCAACGATCTTACTAGAAGTGGAGACAAGATTACCCGAATTCAGGCGGTTCTGTCAGGCACTTTGAATTTTGTATTCAATCATTATGACGGCACCATTCCTTTTGCACAGGTAGTAAAGAGAGCTCAGGACGAAGGATATACAGAGCCGGATCCAAGACTGGATTTGGGAGGAACAGATGTGATGCGGAAAATTATGATTCTTGCCAGAGAAGCAGGAGAGACGATGGAAATGGATCAGATTTCCAATGAGTCCTTTTTGCCCGCCAGTTGCTTTGAAGGCACTGTTGCTGATTTTTATGCAGAAATGGAAAAACAGGAAGACCATTTTAAAAAATTGTATGCGTCTGCGCATGCCAATCATGCCAAGTTGAAATTTGTTGCTGAATACTATAATGGAGCAGCAAAAGTTGGATTGCAGGAAATTCCTGCACACTCCGATTTCTATCATTTATATGGAAAGGATAACCTGGTTTTGTTTTATACCGAAAGGTATCCCGAACAACCCTTGGTTATTAAAGGAGCAGGAGCGGGCGCGGAAGTAACTGCTTCCGGTGTATTTGCAGATATTATACGTGTAGCTTAATGGGTAAGAAAATTACGATACATAGTCCGGCTACTGTTGCCAATATGGTTTGTGGTTTTGATGTGTTGGGATTTGCCGTGCAAGAGCCCTATGATATCATGCAGATTGAATTTGCAGAAGCCCCTGGAATTGTTATTGTGAATGAAGACGATTTTAATTTACCCACTGACCCTTTGCAAAACGTTGCCGGTGCTGCTTTACTTGCATTGATGGAAGCTTTTGGGCAGCCGGTGGGATTTAAGTTGACGATTAACAAGCAAATTAAACCAGGTAGCGGAGTGGGTTCCAGTGCGGCCAGTTCTGCTGGTGCAGTAGCAGGTGCCAATGCATTGCTGGGCAATCCTTTTTCCAATGAGGAGCTGGTGAAATTTGCCATGAATGGGGAGAAGCTCGCATCAGGGGTAAAGCATGCAGACAATATTGCTCCCTGTATTTATGGTGGAGTTACTTTAATCCGTTCGGTTTTTCCACTGGACATTGTAAAATTGAATGTGCCCGATTTGTATGTGACCATTGTGCATCCCCAAATTGAAGTAAAGACCTCCGATGCCCGCAGCATATTGAAACAACAAGTGCAATTAGAAGATGCCATTAAGCAATGGGGCAATATTGCAGGTCTGGTAGCCGGATTGGAACAAGGGGATTATGATTTAATCGGAAGGTCCCTGGAAGATTTTTTAATTGAGCCTACCCGAAGTATCCTGATTCCTGCATTTGACAGCGTTAAAAAAATAAGTAAGGAACTGGGCGCACTGGGAGGAGGTATTTCCGGTTCAGGTCCTTCCATATTCATGTTGAGTACCAATGAAAGCACGGCCAAATCTGTAGAGCTGGCAATGCAACAGATTTATGATAAAATTGGACTGGGCTATCATACTTATTTAACAAGGATTAATACCCGCGGAATCCTATTAAGCGAAGCTTCATGAGATACTATAGTTTAAATAAGCAATCTCCTTCTGTAGATTTCAGGGAAGCTACATTAAAAGGCCAGGCGCCAGATAAGGGTTTGTATTTTCCTGAACAGATTCCCATGCATGAAAAGGCCTTCATTGAGCAGCTTCGGAGTTTTTCAAAAGAAGAAATTGCTTTTCGCATAATGAAACCTTTTGTAGGCAATACCATCCCTGATGATGTATTGCTACGGATAGTAACAGAAACAGTTGCATTCCCTTTTCCTTTACATCCCATTCATGAAAGCATTGCCTCCCTTGAATTGTATCATGGTCCTACTTTTGCTTTTAAAGACGTTGGTGCCCGATTTATGAGCCGATGTCTTTCTTATTTTTCCCGTAATACTGATACCGTCACTACTATTTTGGTAGCTACTTCCGGTGATACAGGCGGAGCAGTTGCCAATGGATTTTTAGGCGTGGAAGGAATTGAAGTGGTAATTCTATATCCTGCCGGTAAAGTAAGTCCGGTTCAGGAACTACAGTTAACAACCTGCGGATCCAATATTACTGCACTGGAAATAGAGGGAAGCTTTGATGATTGTCAGGCGCTGGTAAAAGAAGCGTTTATGGATGCTGAGATTACTGCCAGTATGAATCTGAGTTCGGCCAATTCTATCAATGTGGCGCGATGGCTCTCTCAGCAGATTTATTATTTTTTAGCCCATCAGCAATGGGCGGATGATCTGCCTCCGGTAATTGCTGTACCCAGTGGAAATTTTGGAAATTTATGTGCTGGTTTGATGGCGCATAAAACGGGTTTGCCTGTACAACATTTTATTGCTGCCTGTAATGTAAACGATACGGTGCCTGCTTACTTACGAACCAGAGACTATCAGGTGAAACCCAGTGTGTCAACCTTGTCCAATGCAATGGATGTAGGCAATCCCAGCAATTTTATCCGTATCATGGAATTGATGAATCAGGATTATGATAGTTTGCAGGCAATGATATCCGGTTATACGATTAATGATGAAACCACATTAGCTACCATTCAAAAAGTGTATCAGCAATATGGGTATTTGCTGGATCCGCATGGAGCTGTGGCTTATGCAGCATTAAGGCAGTATCAGCAGGAAAATAAAAATGGCAGGGGCTATATTTTAGAAACCGCTCATCCTGTAAAATTCCCGGATGCCGTAAAGACCGCTACAGGTCAGGAAGCCCCAATCCCGCCTGCGGCAATGGAATTATTTGGCAAACAAAAAAGAAGCATACCCATGCAAAAGGAATATGCTTCTTTTAAGGAGTATCTGCTAAGCAGATAAATAAATATTAGTTGATTAGTCTCTGTAGTTGAGTGCTGGCTTTCTGTCTCCCAACAATGGCTTGTACTGATAACTACCTACGCCTTTAACGAATTCTTCTTTTGCTTTTTGAATTACAGCAGGCTTGCTGAATAAATCAATAGCTGTTAATGCCATCGTCTTGGCTGCTACTAGCATGCCCTTGGTACCAATCTCTGTGCCACCACAGGCAACTGCCTGCCAGCTATGCGCTGATGTCCCCGGAATCCAGGTAGCAGCTTCTAATCCCACCGTAGGAACCACATAACTAACATCGCTTACATCGCTGGATCCGCCACCTGCGTCTGCTTCTTTCTGCAAAGGTTTAATACTAGCGGCTTCTTCAACGGGGGGAGCATTTCCAATAAAGCTGGCCTGAATTTTTTTACCGAAAGCTGTTTCTTCCTCAGTATAATTTACCCCTCCTGTTTTAGCCAGGTTTTCCTGCATGAGTTCGGCCAGGGTTTTATTAATCAGTAAATCGTGCGTGCCACCAACAATTTCATAACTCATTTTTGTGCCTGTACCCAAGGCAGCTCCTTCTGCTGCTTTAGCAATTCTGTCAAACACATCTACGGCTACTTCTCTTTTTGGATGACGTACATAATAATATACTTCCGCAAAATCCGGTACCACATTCGGTGCTTTCCCTCCATTGGTAATTACATAGTGAATGCGGGTTTCCTGCGGAATATGTTCCCGCATCATATTGGCCATATGGTTCAAAGCTTCCACTGCATCCAAGGCAGAGCGGCCATTTTCAGGAGACATGGCTGCATGGGAAGCAATTCCGTTAAAACGGAATTTGGCAGATTTATTCGCAATGAAACTGGTCATGATTACCCTGTTCTGATTGGCAGGATGCCAGTGAATTACGGCATCCACATTCTTGAACAATCCTTCTCTAACCATATATACTTTTCCGCTACCCCCTTCTTCTGCAGGACAACCGTATACTTTGATGGTGCCCGTTATTTTCTTTTCTTCCATTAATTTTTTAATAGCAATACCAGCAGAAACAGAAGCGGTTCCGAATAAATGATGACCGCATCCGTGGCCTCCTGTTTTTCCATCAATTGATTTTTTTTCAGGAACTGCTTCCTGAGCCAAACCTGGTAGTGCATCGTATTCTGCAAGGATGCCAATGACGGGACTGCCCGATCCATACGTTGCTACAAAAGCCGTTGGAATGCCTGCCACGCCTGTTTCTACGCTAAAGCCTGCCTCTTTTAAATTCTGTACATGCAAAGCGGCACTTTTGGTTTCCTTATACCCCAACTCTGCATAGTCCCAGATCTGTAAAGCTGTTTTTTTATCAGCAGCATAACTGGCATCCAGCATCAAAAGGGTTTTCTCTTTCAGTGCAGTCATTTGTTGGCTTGCAGCATTTTGTCCATAGCTATTCAAAGCAAAAAGCAGACAGATGGCTAATATCTTTTTCATGGCATCAAATTTCGGTTTATTTTGTTCAGCATCCATTTATTGAATAAATTACTTTGAACAAAACCTGCCATGAATAATAAGTTAGCAATCTGGTCAATTACGGTTGGCCTCGGAGGATTTCTTTTTGGATTAGATGTAGCTGTAATATCCGGAGCCGAACAAGCCATTCAGCAACTCTGGTCTTTGTCTGACTGGATGCATGGAACAGCAATTGCCATGGCATTGTACGGAACGGCTTTTGGTGCAGCACTGGGAAATATCCCTGCAAATAAAATCGGAAGAAAGCAAACCCTTATCTGGATTGGCATTTTGTTTTTAGTTACTTCTATAGGCGCAGCACTGGCAACCAATGTGTATGCATTTATGTTTTTCCGATTTGTAAGCGGACTGAGCATCGGGGCATCTTCAGTAGTTGCACCTGTGTATATTTCTGAAATTGCGCCACCCAAATATAGAGGCAGGATGGTGATTTCCTTTCAGCTGAATGTAGTGGCCGGCATTCTGATTGCCTATTTCTCTAATTATTTACTGGCAGGTGTTGGCGGAGAAAACGACTGGCGTTGGATGCTGGGGGTTGTAGCCATTCCCTCTTTGTTTTTCTCTTTATTAATGGTGATTACTCCTGAAACACCCAGGTGGCTTGTGCTCTTTAAAAAAGACGATGAAGCTGCGGCAAAAGTCCTGGCTTTAACGGGGGAAGATGCCCCAAAAGTGATTGCGGATATTAAAGCGTCCGTTGGAAAAGCAACAGCAGAACCTTTGTTCAATAAGAAATTTTTTAAACCCTTATTACTGGCGTTTTTGATTGCCTTCTTTAATCAGTTATCCGGAATTAATGCAATCATCTATTTTGCTCCCAAAGTTTTTGAAATGGCAGGTATTGGAAGAGAAGGGGCTTTGTTGTCAACCGTTGGTATAGGCGTAATGAATCTCATTTTCACGATTGCCGGTTGGTATCTGATTGATCGATTTGGAAGAAGGGTATTGATGTTTATTGGATCCGCAGGATATATCATTTCACTATCCATGATTGCGATTTCTTTTAATAGTACCGATCATTCCATGGTAGTCTATTATGTATTTATGTTTATCGCTGCGCATGCAGTGGGTCAGGGCGCTGTGATCTGGG
>CALEST010000275.1 GCA_937907555.1 uncultured Sediminibacterium sp. | reverse complement strand
TAAGCTTACCACTACAGACAAGAAAGAAGAAGAATCCAACAAAGAACCTTTGTATGTGGGCTTTTTCCATACAGGAGCATATCAGGATCAGATCAGTGGTTATGGAGGGATTAAGCACTGTCTTATTCCATCACCCAAGCATGTAATTGTGGAGTACGATAAAAGTGGTAAGCTGATTGATTGGGTGTATGCGAAAGAACAAACAGCACAAAGCATGTTAAAAATTCTGGGATACCTCTAGTACTTATTTAATCTATTCGATTTTTAGGCTTCAAATCGTTGATATGAAAAAATACTTCTTATTCTTTGTTATAACCGCATTGTCATTCAATGCAAATGCGCAATCTGCAGAAGATTCAGTTAAATCAACCATACGCAAAATGTTTTTTGCTATGATGGAAGCAGACGGAGCCATGTTGCAGGACTGTTTTACCGACAATGCCATCATGCAAACCATCACTACCAACAAAGAAGGGAAGTTGATTGTAAGAACTGATTCTGTAGGTGCTTTCGTTAAACAGGTTTCCAATATGCCCAAAGGATTGGCAGATGAAAGAATTGTGTTTGAAATGGTTAAGATTGACGGCCCTCTGGCAACCGTATGGACGCCTTATAAATTTTATCGCCGGGCAGATTTTAGCCACTGTGGTGTAAACTCATTTCAACTGGTTCGCACTACTGATAAATGGAGAATCCAGTATATTATTGATACGAGAAGGAAATCTGGTTGTGTAGAATAAATAAGTCCTTACTCCTTTAATTCTGACAGTAGCTTCTGCAGTTGCTGTATATAATTTCCGTACAATTTTTTAATATACCATTTGGTAAAATATACCAATGCAATTAGTGTAACAACTATATAAGCGATGATGATAGCTGAATAGAAATGCGTTAGCCCCTTCAGCTTCAGGTATATTTGCTCCAGCCCCTCAATGGGTTCTTTCTGCTGATAGCCCAGGGCCATTGCCAGAAAAAAACAAACCGGTAACAATGCCATATTGAACTGGAAATAGCGTTTGGCAAATAGACTAAGCAGGTCAATCAGTTCTTTCAAATTTGTT
>CALEST010000274.1 GCA_937907555.1 uncultured Sediminibacterium sp. | reverse complement strand
TGAAGGCCATTGTACATAATCTCCGTAATCGTGGTTCCCCAATGAACTGTAAACACCCAGGGGTGCTTTTAATCGGGCAAAGCTGGATTTTAGTGGCTCCATTTCTGTAGCCCTGTCGTTCACCAGATCACCCGTGAAAAAAATCAGGTCAGGGTTCTGAGCCAGAATCAGGTCAATCCCTTTATTTACTTCCTTCACATCCTGCAGACTGCCACTGTGAACGTCACTGATCTGAACCAGTTTTAATCCCTCAAAAGCCGCCGGCAAATTCGGGAAAGACAATTTTATTTTTTTTACCTGGTAGTTGTACTTGTTTTTAAACCCCCAGAGCATGGTGCCAAAAAGGGTTGATCCCAGACCCAGCCCTATCCAGCTTAGGAAAACAGAACGGGAAACCATGGATCCGTCACCCAGGGTTTGTCCGCCGGTTTTCTTGTAAATATTCACCAGGGTCCACCAACCCCCTCTGCGGATATCGTCTATCAGAAAAATAGTAGCGGCAATGATTTTGGCAATGAACAAGCCCGCCAGTACGGCAAATACATAGTTCCGGAAGATTTTAGACTGCTGCAAGGCAGGAACAAAGGGAAATGCCAGCAGGGAAAAGATAGTGAGTACAGAAAACAGCCAGAATCCAAAGTGGATATATAACCGCGCTCGTTCAGAAAGCGGCTGGGTAACGGTTTTCACCGCCTGATACACATAAAAATCAAGCAAAACCATGATGGCTGCTATAAAAAACAAAGTCCCTGTACTGCGCATATTTTAATATAATAGGTAAAGATAAGTACCCTCCATAACAGCGATCGGATAATATTGTTTGAGAGCTGTATCCGATGCCGTATTTTTGACAACCGAGAAAAGGAATAGCAATTATGGCAAGAATTATTGGCGTGGCCAATCAAAAAGGCGGAGTAGGTAAAACAACCACTGCAATTAACGTAGCAGCCAGTCTGGCTGTTCTGGAATACAAGACCCTGCTGGTGGATGCAGATCCTCAGGCCAACAGTACAACCGGTGTAGGCTTCGACCTGCACAATATCACCAATAGTCTTTACGACTGCATGGTGAACAGTGTTACTGCCAATGAAGTGATTTTAAAAAGTGATATTCCCAATTTAGACCTGATTCCTTCTCATATTGATTTGGTGGGAGCGGAACTGGAAATGATCAATTACCCGAACCGGGAGAATGTGATGAAGAATATTCTGGATGCGGTTCGCGATCGTTACGATTTTATCATTATCGACTGCTCTCCTTCTTTAGGGTTGATTACAGTGAACTCTTTGGTGGCTTCCGACAGTGTAATTGTGCCTGTACAATGCGAATTCTTTGCATTGGAAGGTTTGGGCAAATTGCTGAACACCATTAAAATTGTACAAAACCGTTTGAATCCTGCTTTGCAGATCGAAGGTATTTTAATGACCATGTACGATGGTCGTTTGCGTTTGTGCAATCAGGTGGTAAGCGAAGTGCGTCGCCATTTTGACGATATGGTATTTGCTACCATCATCCATAGAAACACCCGTTTGAGCGAAGCCCCCAGCGTTGGGAAACCCGTGATTTTATACGATGCAGAAAGCAAGGGTGCCGTTAATTACCTGAACCTGACCAAGGAAATTCTACAGAACAACGGCATGACTAAAATTTCTAACCAGGAAAGAATTATTGAATAACTATGAGCAATCCAAAACCAAGTAAGGACCTGATTGGCAAAGGACTTAGGTCTTTACTGCAAAATATAGATACCGATTTAAAGAATACCTCGGGTAGTTTAAAGAGTGAAGTAGTAGAACAGGTAACTACCAGTGCCCGTATTCCTTTGGCGGATATTCAAATCAACCCCAAAAACCCAAGAAGAGATTTTGATGAGCAAGCCTTACAGGAATTGGCGAACTCCATTAAAATGCACGATATCATTCAGCCTTTAACAGTTAGCAAACTTCCCAATGGAAAGTATCAGCTGATTGCAGGGGAAAGAAGATTCAGGGCTTCTAAATTAGCCGGATTAAAAGATGTTCCTGCCTATGTTAGACAGGCCAACGACCAGCAATTACTGGAACTGGCTTTATTGGAAAATATACAGCGTGAAAACTTAAATGCCATTGAAACGGCTTTGAGTTTTAAGCGAATGATGGAAGAACTGGATTATACTCAGGAGCAAGTGGCCGAGAGAATGGGAAAAGAGAGAAGCACGGTTACCAACTATATCCGTTTGTTGAAATTACCCCCGGATATTCAGGCGGCTGTACGCAATGGCAGCATTACCATGGGCCATGCAAGAGCTTTGATTAATATTGATACCATCGACAAGCAATTGTATGTATTCAAGGAAATACAACAAAAGCAACTCAGTGTTCGTCAGACAGAAGAACTGGTAAGAAAATTATACAAGGGTGATAAATCTTCTGGTGCAGCTGCAGGCAGTGGTGCAAAAAATGATTTGCCTCCTGCTTATCAGAAAATTGAAGACAACCTGGCTTCGCATTTTGGCACCAAAGTGAAGATGACCCATAACAAAAAGGGATATGGAAGTATCTCTATTGAATACTACTCACTGGATGAGCTGAATAAGATTCTGGATTTGATGAATATAACCGTGGGTTAAACTGGCATGTTCAAAAAGTTATTGATTGTTTTTGTTTTGGTTCTTGTGGAATCAAAAGGCGCTTTTGCACAAACGGCTACCGATAGTGCAAAGGTTGCTGTAGTGCCGGAACTGAGCCCGAAAGAACAATCAAAATTGCAAAAGAAAATAAGGGACTCTATTTGGTTATTAACGCATGTTCCGCAAAAGGCAACACGTCGTTCTGCCATCATTCCTGGCTGGGGCCAGGCCTATAACCGCGAATACTGGAAGATACCATTGGTATATGGTGTACTGGGAATTCCAGCGGCTACTTTTGTTTACAATAATTCGTATTACAAGAAAACCAGGTTTGCCTACGAAGCTTTATTTAAAGCACAATCCGGAGACAGTTCTGATATTGCAGCCATTGATCCTGAGCTGAGGGGGTTGAGTATTGGTTCTATGCAAAACTATCGGAACGCATTTCGCCGCGACAGGGATTATTCCATTCTCTGGTTTTTGCTGGCATGGGGATTACAAGTGGTAGATGCCACGGTATTCGGACACTTAAGACATTTTGATGTAAGCAACAGTTTGAGCATGCATATTCAACCTCAATTGAATCCTGCAACACGAACTCCGGGATTATCTTTACAATTCACCGTTAAGGAAAAAAGCAAGAAGCCCCTGGCCATTGCACGATAAAATAACCATTATG
>CALEST010000273.1 GCA_937907555.1 uncultured Sediminibacterium sp. | reverse complement strand
AATATCAATCCCCAATCTTCCGGTTGAAGACTTGCCTTCCAAAAACGGAACATGGGCATGGGTTTCGGTATATTCTTCTGTAACGCCCAGATAAAAACCGCTGGGATGCAGTACATATCCTTCTTCGGGAATCTCGAAATACGTAATGGTATTGTGCTTCTTTGCGTCCAGCACTTCATCTGTATAGGTAGCCAGCCATCTGCCCAGGTGAACATCGTAGCTATTGCTTCCAAGGTCTGCACGGTTATAGGGTTCAATAACAATGGTTCCCTTTTCGATTTCCTCCAGTATACGTAAATCGCTTAAAATCATTCTGTTTAATTTTACAGTTGTATTGCAAAAAAATACTAATTCTGCATACAACACATAAAAAATTTTAGAGTGCCCCTGCATTATCAACATAATATCAACGATTTTACCCGTCTGGCCGTCTGGAAGATTGCGGAACCGGAGTCTTTTTTTACGCAAAAAGTAAGTTTACAACAGTCAGTTACGCACCCCCACAAGCGTTTGCAGCACCTGGCCGGGAGATTTTTGTTGCCATACTTGTTTGCTGATTTTCCATCGGAGCTGATTCAGATTGCGGATACCCGTAAACCCTTTTTGCCAGATGAGAACTATCATTTCTCCATTTCACATTGCGGAGATTATGCAGCTGCCATCGTGAGTTCCAGTTGTAGGGTAGGGATTGACGTGGAACTGGTGACGCATAGGGTGGATAAAATCAAGCATAAATTTTTACATGCTTCTGAGTTAATGGAATGGGATATTGAAGGATTGGAACCAGCTGAAAGATTCAGCACGCTTACTTTGTTATGGAGCGCCAAGGAAGCCATGTTCAAATGGTGGGGCAGGGGGGATGTAGATTTCAGCGAATGCATGCAGATAAAAGCAGGAAAGCTGGGGGATTCCGGCCAGTTACTCGCTCATTTTACCAAAGGAGAATATTATCAGGATTTAGTGCTGCACTATCAACTGAGTTCTACATTAAGCCTGGTGTATGTGGAGAACGATTAATCAATCATTAGTGGATCGTTGTCTTCCAGTAAATTCAGATTAACCGCGTCAGCCCCTGCAATTCCTTCCACAGAACCCTGAATATGCGCAGCATTCAGCAATACTTTTTCCAATTGTTTTTCCCTGGCTTTCCATAGTTTTTCCATGGTGTCTCTTTCCCGCTGAATGCTCTGGCGCATAGACATAAAGCCTTCGCGGATGGCTTTCCACTGTTCACTGAATTCGGTGCCGGTTAAATAGTCGTACAACATGACCATTTTATCTCCTTTGTTTTCCTGACTCTTTCTGGCATCTGCTATTTTCAACAAAGCATTTCTCAATAACAGAGCAACAGATCTTACTTCGGAAAAAGTACATATATATACACCCTCTTTTTCTCCGAAACGGTCCATGTCTTTTGGAAAAGTCTGGGTTACAATAACCGCAACATCAGCGCCAAAACTGCGCATGTCTTTTTTTAATTTTTCAATCCACTCATTTGAAAAGTCCTTGGTGCGCTTACTTTCGTAAATGATTTTGCCAGATTCATTCCCAAACTGATTTCGTACAATCTGAATACAATCTGCACCCCGGACACCTTTGCCCACTTCCTCTATTTTGTCGAATGGAAAAGTAGATTGAAGCATTTCTTCCAGCATTAACTCCTGCACTTCGCCCTGCAATTGCATACTTCCCTGTTCCTGTTTTCTGCGCATTTCTTCTACCAGTTTTTTCTGGTCTTCAATCTGCTTTTCCAGTTCCTTGGTTCTTAACTGATACTCCTGTTCCTTCAGGCTTATTTTATCTGCTTCTTCTTTTTGTAACTGTTCCTTTAACTTGGCTCTTTCTTCCAGCAACTGCCGCTGAATGGTAATCTGAATTTCTTCTTCCTTTGCCTTCAATGCCTGTTCCTTCTGGAGAAATTCCAATTCTTTTTGACGAGACGCTTTTAATCTCTCTTCTGATTCAACTGCTTTTTCCTGTAATATTTTCAACTGGTTTTCATAATCGGCAGCCAGTGACTTTCTTACCTTATCCTGCATTTCCGCATGCATTCTTTTTTTTTCGGCTTCTAATAGTTCTGCAGTTTCAACTTCTTTTTTCTTTTGCCAATCTATCATTTTGCCGCGCAATTCCTTCTCAATCTCTTCACGCATGGTATCACCTGGTTCAAATTGGTGATTACAGTTAGGGCAGGTAATAATAAAGCTAGACATACTAATAATTTCTGCCATGAAGGTATAAAAAAGGCCTGCTCAACTAAAATTTATCTGGCAAAGTAAGGAAGGGGGTTTTGCCATCCGTGATTACCAGTTTACTATTATTGCTATTAGATAAAGATCTGAATGCTTCAATCTGTCTTAATTTCAGAATAGCTGGCGTAAGTGTCTTATTGATTGTATCGTTAGCTTTTCTGGTTGCCATCGCTTCAATGGTAACAGCATTAGCTTTACCTTCTGCTTCAATTTCAAAGATTCTTTTTCTGGCTTCTGCCTGAATGATTGCTGCATTCTTTTCACCTTCTGCCTGAATGCGGGCTATTTCCTTTTTGCCTTCTGCTTCTATAATTCTTCTCTCAGCATCTCTTTTTTCCCTCTCTTTAATAAACTCCATTCTTTGTGCATCTTGTTCAGCTTGTAGCTTTTCCTCAATGGTTCTGGCAAGGCCTTCCGGCAAGCGTATGCTTTTCATCAAAACATTGTCAATCACAAATCCTCTGGGCTCCAGAATGTCTGTCATTTGTTTTCTTATTGCATTTTCAATCTGCGCTCTTTCTCCACTGTGCATGTCTTTGGCAAGAAACTTTGAAGTAATATCTGCCGAAGCGGATCTAAATACAGGAAGGATTACTTCGCTTTCATAATTCAGGCCTATGTTCTGGACTATTTTAGGCGCAGCTTCTGGTTTTATCCTATACAGAATAGATATTTCAGAACGAATAGTCAATCCTTCTTTGGATGGCAAATCAGGTTTCACTTCAATATTCATGATTCGGGGGGGTACTTTTAAAATTGCTGTAGTGAAAATATTGTAT
>CALEST010000272.1 GCA_937907555.1 uncultured Sediminibacterium sp. | reverse complement strand
TGGTGTGGAAGAGAAACGCAAGAATTGGGAGTCCAAAAAGTTTGCTGCAGCTGTTGAAAGATACAATCTCTTTGATTGGTTGGCGGAAAAATCCCCACGGATTACTGCCTTTATTCACTTAGGTGCCAGAACAGATACAACTGAATTTGATTATGCCATTCACCAAGAATTGAATGTAGATTATAGCATACATGCTTGGCAGTATTGCGCTAGCAATAACGTGCCGCTGATTTATGCTTCTTCTGCTGCTACTTATGGTGCAGGTGAGCATGGATATAATGATGATCACTCCGTGGTAGGATCTTTGCAGCCGCTCAACCCATACGGTGTAAGTAAGAACGAATTTGATAAATGGGCTTTGGAACAAGATGCTATGCCGCCATTTTGGACAGGCTTGAAGTTCTTCAATGTGTATGGTCCTAATGAATACCACAAAGCCCGCATGGCGAGCGTGATCTGGCATTCATTTAATCAGATTAATCAGAGCGGTGAAGTGAAGTTGTTTAAAAGTCATCGGCCAGATTTTAAAGATGGCTGGCAGCTGCGCGACTTTATCTATGTAAAAGATTTGATTGCTGTGATTGGTTGGATGTTAGATGCAATGGTGAAGGGTAGCTGGGCAACAGCAAACAACGGTTTGTATAATTTAGGTACAGGCAAAGCCAGAAGTTTTTATGATTTGGCCGCAGCTAC
This sequence comes from uncultured Sediminibacterium sp., assembly GCA_937907555.1. Classification (GTDB taxonomy): domain Bacteria; phylum Bacteroidota; class Bacteroidia; order Chitinophagales; family Chitinophagaceae; genus Sediminibacterium. Next base: position 2,118 of record CALEST010000272.1, on the reverse strand, counting down.
ATTTAGAGGTCTAGATAAGGAACCGAATATTCGATTCATCGATATGCCTGAAGATATCCGTGACAAGTATCAATACTTCACGGAAGCGAATATGCAGAAGCTACGCAATGCAGGATATACCGCAGCTTTCTCGAGTTTAGAAGATGGGGTCGAAGATTATGTTCGAAACTACTTGCGGAAAGGGCTATATTATTAAATCATAAGGGGCGATACCGCTCCTTTTTTGTTTGTAACTTTCCACAAATGCTGTTGTATGCGTAAAGTGACTTTCGCAGTATTTCTACTGCTCAACATGCTTTCTTGTAACCAGAGGCCAAAAGAAACAGTCAATGTGCCAGATGCGCAATGGTGGAAAGAAGCCGTTGTGTACCAGATTTACCCGAGAAGCTTTCAGGATAGTAATGGTGATGGTGTGGGCGATCTGAAAGGCATTATCTCCAGATTAGATTATGTAAAGAGTTTGGGTATTGATGTTGTTTGGTTAAACCCCATTTACAACTCGCCCAACTTTGATAATGGATACGATATCAGCGATTATCAAAGTGTGTTAGCTGAATTCGGTTCAATGGAAGATTTTGATGCTTTGTTGAAAGGCATGCATGATCGCGGTATTAAATTGGTGATGGATCTAGTGGTGAATCACAGCAGTGATCAACACAATTGGTTCAAGCAGAGCCGAAGCTCAAGAGATAATCCTTACCGCGATTACTATCATTGGTGGCCAGCAGAGAAAGGCAAGCCTCAACATCGCTGGAGTTTCTTTGATATCAATAGCGATGCATGGGCTTTCGATTCAACAACCAATAGTTACTATCTGCATTATTTCGCGAAGCAGCAGCCCGACTTGAATTGGGAGAATCCGAAGTTGAGAAAAGAAGTGTATGACATGATGCATTTCTGGTTTAAGAAAGGCGTAGATGGTTTTAGAATGGATGTAATTCCTTTCATCAGTAAGGATACCAGTTTCCCTGCATTACCTGCTGAATACAATGGTGATTATGTGAAGTTTTATGCTAAGGGGCCGCGTTTGCATGAGTATTTGCATGAAATGAATACGGAGGTGTTGAGCAAATACAATGTGATGACGGTGGGTGAAGGTGCAGGTGTACAAATTGAAGATGCACTTAGCTTTGTAGATGATAGCCGCAAAGAGTTGAATATGTTCTATCATTTTGACGGGGTGAGTCTGGGCTATCTGCCAGGCGAGTTCAAGCAGCCTGATCCAAAAGGATATGATCTGCTGGAATTCAAAAAAATCTACAGCAAGTGGGATAGTGTATTTGCTAAGAAAGGTTGGGGAACTATTTATTTGGGCAATCATGATCAGCCCAGGATGCTCACACGCTGGGGTAATGATGCGCCTGAGTTTAGAGAAGTTTCATCAAAATTGCTGCACACGTTTCTGCTGAGCATGCGTGCAACGCCTTACCTCTATTATGGAGATGAGCTGGGGATGAACAATATCAAGTTCGATAAAATTGAAGAGTACAAAGACATTGAAACCCTGAATAAGTATGCAGAAACTAAGGTAAAGGGTGGCAATTTGCAAAGATTTTTAAATGGACAAAAAATCTCAGCTAGAGACAATGGTAGAACTCCCATGCAATGGGATGCCAGTTTGAATGCAGGCTTTACCAATGGAACACCTTGGTTGAAAGTGAATCCCAATCACACGACAGTGAATGTGGCAGCTCAGGAAAAAGACTCGCAATCTATTTTGAGCTATTATAAAAAAATGGTTGCCCTGCGTAAGCAAAATAAGACATTGGTGTATGGTCAATATCAGTTGGTAGATAAAAACAATCCAAAGGTTTACGCATATACTAGAACACTTGACAAGCGACAACTATTGGTAGTGCTAAACTTCAGTAAGGATAAAGCTATTTGTCAGATACCTAAAGACTTGTCAATAGGTGGCAAAGTATTGATCAATAATTATAGCAATCTGAATATTGCTGCGGGTGCTATATCCCTGCAACCTTATCAGGCAGTGATTATGGAAGTGAGTAAGTAGTTAACTGAAAAGACTTTAAAGAAAAAGCCCCGTGAGGGGCTTTTCTTATTTGATCTTGTTTTTTAGAAAGCTAATTGCTTTTTGATGTGTGTCTTCAGTGGCCG
>CALEST010000271.1 GCA_937907555.1 uncultured Sediminibacterium sp. | reverse complement strand
AAATAAATTACAAATTACCGGCACTAACCTTAAACTTGGCTTGGCAGATGGGTTTGTCATTGATGCCAATTCGGCTATGATTACTAGTCAAGACTATGAAATAGTTTTCATGGAAATGGCGGATATAAATTTTTATGATCAAATTGAAGATTTCAAAGACATTAAATCAGAGTATGCCAATAAAGGAATTATTGTTAAGAAAAGTCAAAATGGAAAAATTGGCAAATATGATGCAATAATCATTTCACTTGATACTAAACCATCTGTTTATCAAGCTTTTTTCGGGGATAAGGAATTTTGTGCTTTGGCAACAATAACTGCAAATGATACAATCAAAATAATTGATGAAAATGAATTAAACTTCATTCTAAGTACGATTGAATATGAAAAAGATAATACATCTGCTTTAGAGCGACATGCTAACTTTTACATTTTAGATAAAAACTATGATTGGGAATTTCAATCTTACGTAGCAAATGCTTTTGCATTTGAAAACAAAAACTCTAAGGATGGAGTATTGATAACTCAACTCCCTTCAGAAACTTTAATCTTTAGTACAAAAGAAAGTTTAGGTGAAGAATTTGTATCGAAATATAGAAATAAAATGCCAAATATTAAAGTGATCGAACAAGGTAATTGGCAAACAAAAAAAATTGAAGGATATAGAATTTTATTAGATGTCACCATTGATGGGAATGGAAACTTAGGGTTAATTTACATTTTTATTTTTGGAAGCAACAAATCAACTTTTGTATTTAATGGGTTGGGAAATAAGAATGATCATGAGACAATGAATTTGTTTGAGAATTTCTTGAGTAATCTAACCCTAAAAGAATAAAAACCACCACTAAGTATAGCCACTAATTCTCGCATTTGCTTGCAGTGCAGCAATACTCTCGTTAGCGCTCATTGTATAACACTGCTTAAGAGTAATTACCCAGTCCATTCCTTACCGTCCAGCAGCGCACTGAGCGCCATGTTTCCCTGCCTATTGGCAAGAAACCAGTGAGATAAACCGGCGATAATGTTTTTTTATTAAATTTGTAATGGAGCGTCATTCCAACTGCGGAAATTGTATTTGAGGAACTATTCCATCAAATATCTTTTTCAATGCATCGAAGACATTTATTTGCTGTTTCTGAAAAGTGTGGATGAGCGAATACCAGCCTGCAAAGGATTTTGCGCCATGTTCGGTACGAAAACACTGAATGACCTTTCTGTGAACAACAACCGGGCGAATAGCCCTTTCTGTTGCATTATTAGTAAATGGAACAGCAGGGTTTTCTAAAAATAACAGAATCTCATTTTGATGCCTTCTCAAGCGATTCTGAATATTAATTGCCTCATTTTGATCTTCCGATAATTCTTGAACAACTAATTCCCGAAGCCTATTCTGAGCTTGCTTAATCCAGGCGGGCTGTCTTTGATCATTGTCGGCCAATTTTTTGGCATCCATCAACATCGTGATAATCGCTTGTGCATATTCAGTACTTTGGGGCTCGGCCAGGATAATGTATTTCAAATCCCGGATCAAATGAGCATTGCACTTTTGCTTTGGTGCATTACTGGGGCTGTAGCCGCTGTAAAAATCTGTCACCAGAACGCCTTTGAATACCTTGCTCAATATCTTATCCACTACCGAACTCCCCCGGGTGTCAGCAAATGAAAATAAGCTATATTGTTCTGATTGAAAGCACCATAAATACCAACTCTTGCCATTTACACGGTATCCCGTTTCATCTGCGCCTACCACAGGGCTGAGGCGTATCCGGTGAATCAGACTTTGATAAATCGCTGCTGATAATTGAGGCGGCCGGATCAAAATATTGTTCACCGTCCCTTTTGAAGGCTTGACATTAAATAAATCTTTTAAAATTTGACGGCAACGGCCTTGTGGAATATGGTGCGCCGTATTCAAATACGTGGCTAAACTACGAATGGAATTATCATAATGCTTGCCTCCATTGGGCGCTGGCGCACTCACAAAGCCTCCGTAGGCAGGACTGTAACGAACTTCTAGCTCGTAGTTAGTCACCACCCGCTTGCACTCAATACCCACTACCTGGTGGGTGATATATTTCACCACAGGTTGATCTCTTAAATCAATACCTGTATGAGGACATTTGGTAAGGGATACTACCTGTACTTTATCCGGAGCAAGCTCCTCATAACCATACCCTTTATGCCCAATTTTTGCTCCCCAACTGCTTGCTTTTTCTATTTTTGATTTCTTATCCTGCGATGGCGGCTGAGAGCTCGTTTTGCTGTCCTTTTTCGGCTTTTTCAACACTTCTTTCGATTGTTGAACTTCCCCTAACTGCTCATGCAGCGTATCATTTTCCTCCTTCATCTCGTTGAGCAACTTGCTCATCTCTTCTATTATCCTATCCTGAAGTAATAATTGCTGTACTAGGTCTTTTTTCTCTTGATCCATATAAACCACCTCGGATGATGTTTCCTTGGCTGAACGCCGAAATACTTTCTCCAGTGACTGGACATAGCGCTCTAGGGCCTGGACCTTTCTGATTAGCCAGCTCTTACTCCACTCTGTATAGGGTTTGGAATTGGTCACTTCCATAGCAATCCTTTTCTGGTCACTAAGATAAGACTATTCTCCGTTTTTCATACCTTTGGTACCGACTGGGTAATTACATCATAAAAGCCTACAACAATGCATGGTCTCATATGGCCGACTAAGCGCGGCCACGTAGCCCATGCAAACGTTCTTGCCTAAATTTTGAAAACAGACAGACAATTTAAACATGGAAATAATTAAAAATAAAATCACTCTAATTATCGCCTTTATTGGACTCATTGGCGGTATAATTTGGACATTACAGTCAAATTTTAATATTGAGCCAATTATTTTAGTTTGTATATCGCTAGCAGAGGTAGTGGGTTACTTCTTATTGCACGACACAAAGACTCCAGAGATTACGCCTACTAAAAATAAA
>CALEST010000270.1 GCA_937907555.1 uncultured Sediminibacterium sp. | reverse complement strand
AATTGTAATAAATAAAAACAAGTACTAACAAATAAAGAGAACGAAAATGAGAAAACTATTAACCATTATCACCCTTATCACCTTGTCCTTTACCAGCAAGGCCCAAATCAACAATGGTAAAGTAAATGGTACCGTTATTGACGGCAGTGCCAAAATCATCGAATCAGCGACAATATCGCTTTTGCGGGTAAAGGATTCCAGCGTTGCCAAAATTGCTGTTGCAAACAAAAATGGCCAGTTTAGTTTTGAAAATGTGGCTGAAGGCAGTTATGTGGTATCAATCAGTGCTGTTGGTCATAGCAAAGGCTTTTCAGAAGCTTTTGAAATTTCCCCATCAAATCTCAATGTCACATTGAAGACAATAGAACTGGTGGCTTTAGCAAAAATTTAGGTGGCGTGACTGTCACTGCCAGGAAACCCCTGATTGAGCAAAAAATTGACAGGACAATATTGAATGTTGATGCTTCTGCAACAAATGTAGGTACATCGGCTATGGAAGTGTTGGAGAAATCTCCGGGAGTATCGGTTGATAAAGATGGAAACATCAGTTTGAAAGGCAAGCAGGGAGTACAGGTCTATATTGATGGCCGCCCCAGTTATCTTTCAGGTACTGATCTCGCCAATTACCTGCGCAGTCTTAGCAGCAGCCAGCTTGATCAGATTGAGATTATGACCAATCCTCCTGCAAAATATGATGCAGCAGGTAATAGCGGTATTATTAATATCAAGACTAAAAAAACAAAGCAGTTTGGATATTCTGGCAGTATTTCTTCAACCTATAGCCAGGGCAGGTATGCCAAATTCAACGAATCATTCAATTTTAATTATAGAAAGAATAAGATCAATTTCTTCACGACACTTGGGTATAATAACAGAAAGAACTTCCAGGAACTGAATATTCAGCGTAAGTTTTTAGAATCTTCTACTAAGGAAATTATTTCACATTATGACCAGGTTTCCAAAATGAGAGATAATGGAGAATCGTTTAATGCTAAACTGGGACTTGATTTTTATGCAACCAAGAAGACTACTTTAGGTGCAGTCGTAACCGGTTTTTATAACCCGGGAACTTTTGGTAACCGCAGTGATGTTTTGATCTCTGATCCTAACAGGGTGTTATTAAGCCGTACATTGGCAAGTGCTAATAATGAAAGAAAATGGAAGAATTTCAGTGGTAACCTTAATTTTCGCCATGTGTTTGATTCAACGGGCAGGGAATTGACAGCTGATCTTGACTATATCACATATAACAGTACCAATAAGCAAGACATGGTCAATGCATACTTTAATGCCGGTGGAATTCCCACTATTAAAGCAGATACATTGCTGGGCAATCTACCCCAGGACATTAATATCTATTCAGCCAAAATGGATTACCTGCATCCGCTGAAGAACGGAGCAAAATTTGAAGCAGGTGTAAAAACCAGCTTTGTTAGAACAGACAATAATGCGGTGTACGATAGCATAAATTATGGTGTAAGAGTCAGGGATATAGGCAGAAGCAATCATTTTATCTATGAAGAGAATGTAAATGCAGCGTATGTAAATTTCAGCCGGCCAATCAGCAAAAAGGTATTCGGGCAACTGGGATTGAGGGTGGAAAACACAAATACAAAGGGTAAACAAATTACTACCAACCAACAGTTTGAACGTAACTATACCCAGTTATTCCCTACAGCATTTGTCCAGTACAAGATAAATGAAAAACACACTTTAGGACTGAATTACGGACGCCGGATTGAACGTCCCGATTATGAAGATCTGAATCCGTTTATCCTTTTCCTTGACAGGTATACTTTTCAGCAAGGAAATCCTAACCTGAAACCCCAGTTTGCACACAATGTAGAACTGACTCATACTTTCAAAGGATTTTTGAATACAACACTTAATTATACGAATACCACAGATATTATTAATGATGTACTGGAGCAGGATGCTAATAAGAACGAAACAGTGATCAGAAAGCAAAATATTGCCCGTCAGCGTCAGTACGGTATTTCAGTAAGTGCAGGCGGCCAGGTTACTAAATGGTGGACTGGTAATGTATATGCCAATGTTTTCAATAACTTATTCAAAGGTGTTGTTAACGGTGATAATGTAGAGATAGGGGCAACAGCAGCCCAGTTCAACGTCTCAAACCAGTTCAAATTCGCCAAAACATGGAGTGCGGAGTTGGGTGGTTTCTATACAACTGGTGGTGCTGACGGTGTCTTTAGAATCAGGGATTTTGGCATGTTGAATATGGGAATCAGCAAGCAGGTGTTGAAAGGTAAAGGAACAATTCGTTTTAATGTCCGTGATATGCTGTACACCCAAAAGATAAGAGGAGATATTCGCTATAGCAATATTGATGCTTCATTTCAGCAGCGTAGGGATTCAAGGCAGGTGGCTGTAGGATTTACATACCGGTTTAATAAAGGAAAAGTAAATGCACAGAAAAGAAAAACCGGTGGTGCCAGCGAAGAACAAAACAGGGTAAAAACAGGGGGTGAAAACTAATTTTCTCCATTAATCATTAAACCTTTCCATTCATCAGTCACACTGAAAACCAGTGTGACTGATTTTTTATATATGTTAATTGGTTTTTAACATGAATGATAAAAACACTTTCAATTTTACCGTTTGTGTATTGGTAAATAATATTTGCCCCTTGTCAGTACTTGAATGAAGCTTGTCATAATTCACTCCATAAGCCTTACAAATTGCGCCAACTTTAGTTTTTCGACAGAACCATTAACCAATATAGCCATGAGTACAAAACACTACGTTTCACTTTGCTTGTCACTTTTTTTTGTGACAATACAATTATTAGCACAAAACAAGAACGGGAAATTATCCGGCATAGCCCAGGATGCGAATGGCAAGCCC
>CALEST010000269.1 GCA_937907555.1 uncultured Sediminibacterium sp. | reverse complement strand
GAATGTGGTATTGAAGTAGTAGCAAGCCCTGCAGATATTGGTATTACCATGGCTGCTGCACTAAAAAAATAAACAAGCAAATTGTTAATATACAACCCGGAGCCTCTAAGCTTCGGGTTTTTTTATGCAAAAAACAGCATCTTGCATCATTAGCCATATATACCTAATTGATTTCTATGCGTCTATTATTTTCATTGATTATACTGGTAGTTTCCTTTCAGATACAAGCACAAACAACAGATGCTTATTATAACGAGCAATATAAAATCATTGACAGCTTATTGTTAAAAGACAGGATGCCCAAAACAGCACTGGAAAAAGTGAAAGTGCTGTACAAAAAAGCCGTAGCAGAGAAAAAGGAAGCGGAGCAAATCAGGGCAATCATATATGAAACAGAGATTGATCAGGAATACACAGAAGAAGGTTATACTCAAACCCTGCAGGCATTAAAAAAAGCCAATCTGCAAGCCAACGGAAATACAGCATTAAAGGGCTTATTACATATTCTGATTGCTAAGAAATACAATGAATATTACGAGAACCAGAAATGGAATTTATACAACAGGAAAAACTGGAATGAACAGTCTTTAAAAGACAGCATTGAGGCACAATTCAAACTGGCGGAAGCGAACGCTGTAGTTTTAAAAAATATTTCACTCAACCAATATGCTCCCATTGTTTTAGGGGGATCAGAATCGCTGCAAAATTATACGGTCTACGATTTACTCATACTGGAACAGATCCGGTATTATTCCGAAGGTTTGGGAAATGCAGCCACTGAAAGCCATCAGCAAACCATTACCCGTTTACACCAGGAACTAATTCAGGGGAAAAAAACAGAAGATCCGCTTCAAGAACGTTTTCGTTTCAATTTTCTGAAATGGCAGTTTCAGGAAAACATCATAAAAGAAAAGGAATATTCAACCGCATTAACGCAGTTTACCAAAGCGAATGCAGAAGCAACTTCTAAAGAAGGCACATATGCATTTGTGATTGCAGATGCTTATCAGGAACTGGCGAAGCTTACTGCTGATAAAGGGAGAAACTATCACCCTTTCAGAGATACGGCTAACAGATATGCATTCGTGCATGCACTGGCAATTATAAAAGAAGCAGAGAAACAAGTTGATCCGGTTCAGATGAGCAGAAGCGGATTAACAGATTTGCAAAACGAAATCAAAGACAAGAAAACCTGGATACAGGTTGAGGAATACAATGAGAGCAACAAGCCTTTCCGTGCATTTTTGCAGTTTAAAAATACAGATACGCTGTACGGAAGATTGTACAAAGTAAATTTTGGCTTTTATCCCAAAGGGATTCAATCAGAAGAAATTTTAGCTTCTATCCTTAAGCAAAATTTAGTACGGGAAATTGCCATACCGCTCCCATCCACAGGCGATTATCAAACACATTTTACAGAGTTTAAGATAGATCCGCTTTCAGATGGAACCTATCTACTGTTAACCAGTGCAGGTAAATCCTTTAATATTTCAAAGGACAAGCTGGGATACACTGCATTCAATGTATCCAACTGGGTATATATCAAAGACAATCAGCGTTACTTTATCAGAAACTATGGAGATGGAAAACCTGTGGTTAATGCGAACGTAAGTGTCATGCAAAATGTATATAACCGGAACACAGGTATTACAGAACAGAAAACCATTTTACAAACCCAGACAGATAATCAGGGAAGTTTTCAGGTAACACAAAAAGTGGATAATTCCATTACCGTTCAGGTGAAAAATAAAAACAGCATTTTACAATTTAGTGAGTACCAGTATCAGTTCAGGAATATAGAAAGTGAAACAGACCCATCCATTCAATTTGAAAAAACAAACAGACGAATTCATTTTTTTACCGACCGGTCTATTTACCGACCCGGACAAAGCATTTATTTCAAAGGTATTGCCATTACCAGGGACTGGGGAACAAAACTATCCAAACTGGCAAAAGACAAAACACCTGTTCTCCTCTATCTCTATAATGCAAACAGAAAAAAAGTTGACTCTCTTACGCTAACGCTTAATGATTACGGAAGCTTTGCAGGCCAGTTTCCCATTCCCAATAGCGGACTAACAGGAACCTTTACCATTGAAGCAGTAGATTATAACTATTCCAGCGCAAGTATCAAGGTAGAGGAATACAAAAGACCCACTATCCAACTGATTTTTAATCAACCCAAATCGGGTTATCGACTGAACGATAGCATACACTATACCATTCAGGCGATGGGTTATGCGGGCAATGCAATCAATGGTGCTAAAGTGGTGTATACTGTTAGACATTGGGGACGCCCGCAACCCAATGCTAATCTCATTGCTTCTGGTAATGGATTTACCAATGGCAGTGGAAAATTTATTATCCCCTTTAAAGCCTGGTATGATACTACCAAAGGAAATGAAGAAGATATCTCCATGAATTATATTGTTCAACT
>CALEST010000268.1 GCA_937907555.1 uncultured Sediminibacterium sp. | reverse complement strand
CCCAGATTCACACCGTGTCCCTCTTTAAATTTATCCTTGTACTGTTTTCTGATTTCCATTATTTGCGTCATGTCCACTTCATTAAAAGTGGTCAACATGGCTGTTGTATTCTTTGACTCCACCAATCTTCTGCTGATGGTTCTTCTAAGTGCGCTCATTTTTTCCTGACGCACATTTCTGCTGAACATTGCTCCATCGGATGCAAAAGATTTCTTTCCAGGATTATTAATTGCATCCAGCACATCCTGTTTCATAATCTTACCACCTGTACCGGAAGGAGTAATGGATTTTGTATCCACTTTTTTATCAGCAATAATAGCTGAAGCCACTGGTGTAGCTTTAATATCATTGGATACAGCTGTTACAGGTGCCTGATTGTTTACAACAGGCGCAGCAGCAGATGCAGGTGCGGGTGCAGGAGCAGCAACACCTTCAGGCTTTGCAGCCGTGTCATCAATATTTGCCAACACATCACCAATATTTAATGTGTCTCCCTCTTTACCAACAGTTTTCAGAATACCTGCTTTTTCAGCATTCACTTCAAAAGTGGCTTTCTCACTTTCCAACTCAGCAATCACTTCATCACGTTCCACCCATTCCCCATCTTTTTTAGTCCACTTTAATAGTGTTACTTCATTGATTGATTCACCTACGGTTGGTACTTTTATTTCGATCATAACGAGAGATTAATAAGGTATATAGTTTGACTATTAAATATTAAATGCTGTTTCAATAATTTCCATTTGTTCCTGAGCATGCACTTTAGCATAACCAGTGGCTGTAGCTGCACTGGCATTTCGACTGATTACTCCAAAATTGATAGTTTTCAAATTAGTTTGAAGGAATCCGGCTGCGCCCATATTCAACGGTTCTTCCTGAACCCAGAACCAGGTAGCTTTATTGTACTTTTTGTATAAAGCATCCAATTGCTGAAGTGGCATTGGATAAATCTGTTCCAATCTTACAATAGCAATGTCCTGTCTGTTTTCCTTTGCCTGCTTATCGGCCAGTTCAAAATAAAGTTTACCCGAACAGAACAAAACTTTTTTAACTGCAGTAGCATCCTGAACAAATGCATCATCAATTACTTCTTTAAATCCGCCTGTAAGGAATTCTTCTTTTGTACTGTATGTACCAGGATTACGAAGATTGGCTTTCGGTGAGAAATTGATCAATGGTTTTCTGAAATTCCAGGTAGTCTGTCTTCTGAATGCATGGAATAAATTAGCTGCACTGGTTATATTGGTAACTACCATATTTAATTCAGCACACATTTGAAGGAAGCGCTCCATTCTTGCACTACTATGCTCAGGACCCTGTCCTTCGTAACCATGTGGCAACAACATGACAAGACCATTTTGTCTCTGCCACTTTTGCTCACCTGCTGCAATAAACTGATCAATCATCGTTTGAGCACCATTACAGAAATCGCCAAACTGTGCTTCCCAAATCACCAACGCATTCGGATTAGCCATTGCATAACCATATTCAAAACCTAAAACACCGTACTCACTAAGCAAAGAATTATAGATTCTGAATTGCTCCTGATTTTCCTGAAAATGGTTCAGACGATTGTACTCTGCATTGGTCTCTTCGTCTCTTAATACGGCATGACGGTGGCTGAAAGTTCCACGCTTCACGTCCTGACCACTCATACGTACTACATTCCCATCAGTCAGAATAGAGCCGTACGCCATCAATTCAGCAGTAGCCCAATCCACTTTTCCTTCTGTCTCAAATATTTTAACCTTATCCTGAATTAATTTTTCAATTTTCTTCAATGGCTTAAAATCAGTTGGCCATTTCATCAATCCATTGAAAAGCAGATTGAATTTTGCATCGTCAATAGCAGTGATAGGAGAAAACTCAAAATCCTCAGCTTTCGCTTTTACAAATGATTTCCAAATTAACTCTGGTGGTTGATGTTTATAAGGTAATGGGTTTTGCTTTACTTCATCCAAACGTTCCTGCAAGTCGCTCCAGAATTTCTTTTCCATAGACTTGGCCAGTTCCTGGGCATCGCTTGTTCCATTCTGGATAAGATACTGAGTGTATATTTCCCTCGGATTCTGGTGTTTGTCAATTAAAGCATATAACTGAGGCTGCGTATATTTCGGATCATCCCCTTCATTGTGACCATGTTTGCGATAACAAACCATGTCAATGAAAATATCCGATTTAAATTCCTGTCTGTATCTGGTTGCTATTTCAGCACATTTCACCACTGCTTCTGCATCATCCCCATTTACGTGCAGCACAGGTGCTTGCACCATGGCCGCAACTGAAGTTGAATAATCAGCACTGCGGGCATCATCAAAATCAGTGGTAAATCCTATTTGGTTATTAATAACAAAGTGTATGGTTCCACCCGTATAATAACCACGAAGTTTGCTCATCTGCAATACTTCATACACAATGCCCTGTCCTGCTACAGAAGCATCTCCGTGAATTAAAATGGGTAAAATATTTTCAAAATGACTTTCTGAAATCAAATCCGCTTTTGCTCTAGCAAATCCTACTACTACCGGATCAACGGCTTCCAAATGGGAAGGATTTGGCATTAGCTTCAAATGAATCGTTTTATCATCTAGTGTTTTCACTTCGCTGCCATACCCCATATGGTATTTCACATCTCCGCTTCCCATGGTCTGATCAATGGTTGCTGTACCTTCAAACTCACTGAAAATCTGTTCATAGGTTTTTCCCATGATATTGGCCAACACATTCAATCTTCCTCTATGCGCCATCCCAATTACTACTTCCTGTACTTCCTGATTGGCAGCGGTATTAATAATTGCATCCAGTGCGGCAATGGTAGTTTCCCCTCCTTCAAGTGAAAACCTTTTTTGCCCGATATACTTGGTATGCAAGAACTTTTCGAACATTACGCCCTGGTTGAGTTTTTCCAGGATGCGCTGTTTCTTATTTAGTGGTAGCGGCTTAGCAAAATTTTGCTCCATTTCAGCAGTCAGAAAATCTACTTTCTTCTGATCACTGATATATTTAAACTCTATCCCAACGTTACCGGCATAGGCATTTTGCAGATGCGTAAGAATTTGTTTCAATGTAGCAGGACCCAATCCAATTAAATTGCCCGCCTGGAAAACAGTAGTAAGGTCAGCATCTGACAAACCAAAGAAACTAAGGTCCAGATTAGCTCCCCTGTCCTTTCTTGTTCTGATTGGATTGGTTTTGGCTATTAAATGCCCTTTATTTCTATACCCAAGAATCAACCTGTAGACTTTAATTTCCTGCATCCAGTTAATGGATCCGGCATCTGCTGATCCGGAAGCAGCCTGGCCAGCTGCGTAATTTCCATTGACAGCAAAGTCAAATCCTTCAAAAAACTTTCTTAAATCTGGGTCAACCAGCGATGGATCAGTTACAAAGTCCTTATAAAGACTCTCAATGAATGCCGGATGTGAATGGGTGATGTACGAAAAATCCTTCATTTGGCTTAATTATGCAGCTTTTCAATCTAAATTGGGGCAAATATCGGGCATTGGAGGCAGAAAATAAACCAAAAAATAAGCTAAACCTAGGTTAATTATACACAGTCCGATTTTGAGCTGATTTGGCTTTTTTTGATTTTTTTTATTTAAAATTTTCAAATTTGCCTGAAAGCTATTACCTTTGCCGTCCCGAAAAAATTAGAAAATGGCAAATCACTCAGCTACAAAGAAAGACGTTAGACAAGCCGCTAAGCGCCGTGACCGTAACCGTTACTATGGTAAAACTACCCGTAACGCTATCCGTGACTTAAAAACAAGCGCAGAGAAAAAAGGATACGAAGAAAAGCTTCCTGATGTTATTTCAATGATTGACAAATTGGCTAAGCGTGGAATTATCCATAAAAACAAAGCAGCCAATCTGAAGAGCAAATTAGTGAAGAAAGCAGCAAACTTAGCTTAACTGAGACTGCTCTCCTGAAAATACCTTAAGCCAATCAAATCTGATTGGCTTTTTTTATTGAAACCCCATTAACTGAACCATTCTTGGCTAAGCCTGAGATCCGATAGGGAATTCAACCTGAAACTGATTCAAATTTTCTCCTTTGGCATGATAGCGTAATCTGCCTTTGTGTATTTGTATAATCCTGTCAATAATCGCAAGCCCAAGGCCAAACCCTTTCTTAGTACCTGCATTCGCCCCCCTGAAAAAGGGAAGAAACATTTTTTCTACTTCTTCTGATTTTAGTTGCTTGCCTTTGTTCTGAAATATGATTGATAGCTGCTGATTCCCTGTTTGAATAATTATCTGCACTGCTTTATCTTCTGAATACAAATAAGCGTTTTTAATTAGATTTACAAATGCTGCTCTTAGTAAAGACTCATTCCCTTTCACAATTAACTCTTCATCATCATTGGGGAGCGTATCATAACTGATATCAATCTTACCATCTGGAAAGCTCTTGTTAAAATAGGCAGCAGTATCATACAACAACTCATCTACTCTGAACAGAGGCCAGTTCTCTACAAACTCTAGTTGTTCATTTTGAGAAATTTCTAATAAGGCATTGGTTAATTCTATCAATTGCTGCTGATCTTCTTTTAACGAAAGAAGAACTTTCCGAAATCCTTCAACATCATTCACGTTATTTAAAGCTGCTTCTGTTTGAGAAAGCATCACCGCAAGTGGAGTCCTTAACTCGTGAGAACTATGCTGTACAAAGCTTTTACGATATTCAAAACCAGTGCGAATTCTTTCCAGCATGGCATTAAAATTCTTGGCAATAGCATTTATTTCGTCCTTTGCAGGCTTTACCGTTATCCTTTCAGATAGGTTGAAAACATTGGTCCGCTGCATCTGATCACTCAACTCAACAATAGGCTTAATGGCCTGACGAACAAACAAAAAGGAAATAACCGCTGTTAGCAATAATGAACCAGCAAATACGCCTGAGAGAATAAAACTCATCGTCTTTACTTTCTTTAACCCTACCATATCAAAAGCTTCTGTAACCAGATATTGATTCTGCTCGGGCTTATACACTGCAACAATTTGATTCTGAGCAGAGTCCGTAACCTGAAGCTTACCATCTTCCTTCACTTTTTCGTAATTAATTTTGGGTACGTCTATAGCACTATTATTCCCCAAACTAAAAACCACAGATAAGTTTGAATCTAATACAAAAAGAT
>CALEST010000267.1 GCA_937907555.1 uncultured Sediminibacterium sp. | reverse complement strand
AATATCTGTGTATGCGCCCATTAATACTTTGTAGGAAACCCATTCATCAGCCCTGCGTGGATATAAACTATATGTCCCGGGTAAGTCAATTAATTCAGCAGAACGGTTGTCATCTAAATTAAAAACACCAGTTTTTTTATCAACGGTTACGCCAGGAAAATTACCTACCTGCTGATTCAGGCCGGTAAAAGCATTAAAAAGAGAACTCTTTCCGCTGTTGGGATTCCCAACCAATGCAATATGAATCTTGTCTTGTTTCAAGAATGCAAAAGTAGGAGGCGGAAGGCTCAGTTGGTTACGAGATTGGGAACAGAATCCATTTGATGACATTTCTATTGCGAATATCTACCCTACCCTGCTTACTTTTGTGCCATAAAGTTTTTGAATTATGAAAAAGTGGATGCTAGTCTTGTTGATTTTACCTGTTTTTGCTGAGGCTCAAAGCAAGCGGAAGTTAAGGATTGCGGCAGAAAAGGAAAATACCTTAACAGAATCCAATTTACAGAAACATGTACAGTACCTGGCAGATGATAAACTGGACGGAAGAAGAACGGGAACAGCGGGAGAGTTGCTGGCAATGGAATACATTATTGGGCAATACAAAAGCCTGGGCATTGAACCTAAGGGAAGCAATGGATTTGTGCAGGAGTTTGAAATTAATGAAGGGTTACAATTGGATGAAAAAAATGGATTCAAAATAAACGGGCAGTCACTGGTATTGCAGGATGACTATTTTCCAATGGCATTCAGTGCCAGAAAATCAGCCCAGGGTAAACCAGCATTGGCATTGTCAGAACCAGGACAGCCCTGGTTTAAAGATTTAAAGGAGTTGCTGGAAGAAAATAAGCAGAATCCTCATTTTGATATAGAGGAAGCCATAAAAAAGCTGGCAAATGATGCCGCAGCTAAAAAAGCAACTGCTTTTATTATTTACAATTCAGGAACGCAGGTAGACAATGTTCAGTTTAACAAAAACGACGTTTCTCAGCCATTATCAATTCCTGTAATTTATATAAAACCTATAGCGGTAAAGAAATACTTCTCGGATCTTTCAGCGAGTCTACAGATTGAATTGCAGGTTTCCCTGAGTAATAAAGTAAGAAAAGCAAGAAATATTATTGCGTATATCAATAACAATGCAGCCAATACGGTTGTGTTGGGAGCACATTATGATCACTTAGGGTATGGGGAAGATAAAAATGCACTGGATGCTGTACATGAAGTACACAATGGTGCCGATGACAATGCAAGCGGAACTGCTGCCCTGCTTGAATTGGCCAGAAAGTTAAAGTCTCAGTCCCCTAAGCAGAACAATTACTTGCTGATGCATTTTTCAGGTGAAGAATTAGGCTTAATGGGAAGTAAGTACTGGCTGGAAAATCCAACCATTCAAGCCTCAACCAACTATATGATTAATATGGACATGGTGGGCAGGTATGATACGGCAAGAAAATTGACAATTGGTGGATATGGAACTTCGCCTGTATGGGGTCAGATGGTTCCTGAACTTGCCAAAAACCTTGCCTTTAAATTGGATAGTGCCGGTACAGGCCCCAGTGATCATGCCAGTTTCTATAGAAAGGATATTCCCGTTTTATTTTTCTTCACTGGTAGTCATCCCGATTACCATAAGGCTTCGGACGATTGGGAAAAAATCAACTATAAGGGAATCAATGAAATTGTTCAACTTGTTTATAAGATTGTAGAAACCTCTGATGCAAAGGGTAAAATAGAATTCACCAAAACAAGGGAACAACAAATGGGAAGAAGTACCCGTTTTACAGTTAGTCTTGGGGTAATTCCTGATTATGGGTATACCGGAACCGGTATGAGGATTGATGGTGCCAGTGCGGGCAAGCTGGCTGAAAAAATTGGTTTAAAAGCCGGCGATGTGCTGTTGCAGTTAGGAGACTATAAGTTTGTGGATGTAAACAGTTATATGCAATCGCTTTCTAAATTTAAAAAGGGAGACAAAACCAGATTGATATATAAAAGAGGAACAGAAGAAATTTCCGTTGAAATAGAATTCTAATTTATTCTATGAAATTAAAACTGGATGTTGATGAATTAAACGAGGACTTCTTTGAGGAAACCCGTTTATTAGGTATTACTGCTACAATCAAGAATTATCAGTTCTGTATGCAGCTAAATGCTAGTTTGGGTTACGATTTCAGACTAAATCCTGAATTGGAAATTCAATTATTCAAAAAAAACAGGAACTATTTTTTTTCTATTTACCAGTTTAAAGAATACAATTCTCCGCTTACTCATTATTTATACCAGAATCAATACGACGGAGAATATTTGCTTCCGGAATTCAAGCATATGGATTTTTTGTGGTTGATGAAATACGATTGGGTAGATGACGAAAAATGCAACTGGATAAAAAATACAGTACGTAATTTATCAGGGGTTCAGTTGGTGGCAGAATTAACCAATGAACAAATTAAAAACAAAGGGAATATGGTTTTTTAATGTCTGATTCAGGACACTATGATTCTTTTTTCACCCTTTGCATGAAACTTGCCTATTGGGTTGGCAAACTCTCCCAGGTTTTGCGCTTTCAGGAGGGATTCAAAATCTTCTTTTGCGTCTGGCGAAACGGCAATAAGCAGCCCCCCGTTGGTTTGTGGATCCGGCAATATAGAAAAAGCCTGCATCACGTCTACTCCTTTTTCAAATGACACCTGGCTGCTGTAGGCATTCCAGTTCCGGTAAGTTGCGTCCGGGACAATTCTTTTTGCCAAATATTTTTTACTGGCTTCAATAATGGGCACTTGATTATAATAAATAGTTGCCCCTAAATTACTGCCTTCCGCCATTTCCATCAGATGGCCAATCAGGCCGAAACCAGTTACATCCGTCATTGCATGCACGGACTCCTTAGGACCTAATAGTTGTCCAATCCTATTTAATTTATTTAGCTGTTCTAATAGAAGGGTAAAGTCTTCTTCTTCCAATAATTCTTTCTTCTGGGCAGTAGAAAGTATACCCACACCAAGCGGCTTGGTCAAATACAACAAATCTCCATCCTGAGCAGTATTGTTCTTTTTCAGATAATTAAGCGCTACTGTACCGTTAACGGATAATCCAAAAATGGGTTCAGTTGTATCCACACTATGACCTCCCGCTAGTGGTATTCCGGCTTCCGCACAAATACTTCTGCCCCCTTCAATTACTTTCTGTGCTATCTCGGGTCCTAATTTTTCAATTGGCCAACCCAAAATGGCAATGGCCATGATTGGTTGCCCCCCCATTGCATAGATATCACTGATAGCGTTAGCAGCAGCAATTCTGCCAAACTGATAAGGATCGTCTACAATGGGCATAAAGAAATCGGCAGTACTTATTAATCCCATTCCATTTCCCATATCATATACAGCTGCATCGTCTTTGCTGGAATTGCCTACCAATAAATTAGGATAGTGGATTGGCTGAATATCTGAATGGAGAATAGTGTCTAATACAGCTGGTGCTATTTTGCATCCACAACCTGCACCATGAGAGTATTGAGTTAATTTGATTGATGACATGCCGATAATTTCAGCAAAAGTAGAATCAAAATATGGGATATGGCTAAAAATGAAGAAAGCTGCAATTGACGATGCAGCTTTCTTACCCCCCAATGTTACGGTTAAAAATATTAAGAGAATTAATATACTGTCCAGTAACAGTGTAAAGTTGTTTCTTTTTTTAATGCTGTTTTAAGATTTTACACGAACCCCCCCTTTGCTTTGTTAAATGCCCCTATTTATTTCTTCATCCCCCTTATTGATTATTTATATTCTATTTATATTAAATTTTTCT
>CALEST010000266.1 GCA_937907555.1 uncultured Sediminibacterium sp. | reverse complement strand
TGATATCATGGCTGATTAAAAAAAGCGCCTGGGAACTGGCAAGTACCATTACACTCAAGCGTGCTATATCTTCATTATAAAAGATTCTTGCCAATTTTCCTGTTGCATATAACCCCGCCACTAAAACCAATATGGATGGTATTCTGTAAGCCCAATCGTAAATCCCGAATATTTTCATTGACAAAGCAGATAACCAGAATAATAAAGGTGGTTTATCCAGATAATCCTGTCCCTGATCGAATATTTGCAAAAAACTATTCCGCTCCAGCATCTCACGGCTAATAGATGCATACTGAGATGCATCTATATCCATCAGAGGGATCAAAACCGCCCCAAGACAATAAACCACCATGCAGGTAGCAAGAACCGAATAATAAAAACGATTGCTGATCATTTAATTAGTTTTATACATTTCTGCCAGACTAATTTTTCCGGCAGTTCGATTGTGCCAGTATCCGGTAATCCATCCAATTAAAGAGCCCAGTAAAGCACCAAAGAAAATGTCTAAAGGATAATGAACGCCAACATATACCTGACCATAGGCAATCGTTGCAGCCCAGAACAACAACAGATATCTCCATTTGCCTATCAGGCTGCCAATTGTAACAAAAAGATATATGGCAAAACCAAAATGATTCGTTGCGTGCGACGAAGTGAAACTATATCCACCCGAACAGCCATTTAACAGCATCCTGATCTGATTCATAAGCAAAGGATCCCTGCAAGGTCTGGGTCTTTCAAAAAAAGGTTTGACAAGGCTACTGCTAATCTGATCAGTTAAAACTATCGTTACAACAGCAAACAGAATGAAGGGAAAAGCCTTTTTACCAAAGTTCAAAATGGCAAATACCAGCAAAAAAAGATAAAAAGGAACCCAGGTATTCCCTTCTCTGTACCAGGGAAAAAGGGAATCTAAAAAGGAATTGGTGTATCCTCTGTTCAAAAGCAGAAACAGTTCCTGATCGGCTTGTATGATTTTCTGTATCCAGTCTGCAGTAATGGTTATTGATGCGATCATACCGCAAAATAAGAAGAATATGCAGTTATATTTTTTTTAAGGATATGACCACAGTCATAAAAGTTCGGATTTACGATAAATAGTTTTACATAAAATTTAGCATTATGAATATCAAACCAATTGCTTTTCTACTAATAGCTGCTACTACATTAGCAGTTATTGCCTGTGGCGGCGGAGGCCAGAAAGCTGACTCATCAGCCAGCTCAGCTCAGGAAGCCCCGGCAGCCACTGCATCTTCTCCTTCCGATTATGACCCTAAAAGAGGTGAAGGTAAATTTGACGCTTCCAATGTAACGGTTGGCCCTCTGGATCAGGCCATGGCTGCAAAAGGTGAATCCATCGCTGCAACCAAATGTAATTCATGTCATAAAATGACTGAAGAAAGACTGGTTGGTCCAGGCTGGAAAGGCGTAACAACCCGAAACACTCCTTATTGGATTATGAACTTTATTACCAATCCCGATCCGATGATTGAGAAAGACCCTAAAGTACAGGCTCAATTAGAACTTTGTTTGGTTAGAATGCCTAATCAAAGCTTAACTGATAACGATGCCAGAGAAATATTGGAATTCATGCGCAAAAATGATGGCGCTAAATAAAATAAACAACTATGAAACTAATTCAATCAACCACAATTGCCGCTGTTCTTGCAGCTACAGCGTTATTTTCCTGCAAGCCTAAAAATTCAGGAAGTGCTGTTAGCGGAGATGCTGCTGCCAAAGCTTATGTAGCTCCTGGCAAATACGATGAATACTACAATTTTGTATCAGGTGGTTTCAGTGGCCAGATGAGCGTCTATGGTTTGCCAAGTGGCAGACTATTAAGAGTCATCCCTGTATTCTCTGTTGACCCGGAAAAAGGATGGGGATACAGTGAAGAAACCAAGCCTATGTTGAACACTTCCAATGGTTTTGTTCCCTGGGACGATTTACACCATACTGAAATGAGCCAGACCAATGGCGAAATTGATGGTAAATGGGTATTTGCCAATGGTAACAACACTCCTCGTTTGGCGAGAATTGATTTAAAAACATTTAAAACTGCAGAAATTATTGAATTACCCAATTCTGCAGGTAACCACAGTTCTCCTTTCGGAACTGAAAATTCTGAATACATTGTAGCGGGTACCCGTTTCAGTGTGCCTTCTGATGATGAGAATGGAGATGTTCCTATCAATTCTTATAAAAAGAATTTTAAAGGTCATATTTCCTTTGTGAGTGTTGCAAAGGAAACAGGTGAAATGAAGCTTGCTTTCCAGCTAAAAACTCCGGGTGTAAACTTTGACCTGGCCAGAGCTGGTAAAGGCAAATCACATGGATGGTTTTTCTTTAGCTGCTACAATACAGAACAGGCAAGTACTTTACTGGAAGTAAATGCCTCTCAGAAAGATAAGGACTTTATTATGGCTGTAAACTGGAAAAAAGCAGAAGAATACATCAAAGCCGGAAAAGGTAAAAAAGTTAAAGCAAAATACGCACATAACAAATGGAATGAATCAACCCATTCTGCTACTTCTAAAATGGAAGAAGAAGTTTTGGTGTTGGATGTAAAGGAACTTAAAGACATCGTATACTTTATTCCTTGTCCTAAATCTCCCCATGGCTGCGATGTTGATCCTACCGGTGAGTACATTGTTGGCTCTGGTAAATTAGCTGCTTTAATTCCTGTATTTAGCTTTGACAAAATTCAGAAAGCAATTGCTGATAAATCATATGATGGTGATTACGAAGGTATCCCTGTAATTAAGTATGATGCAGCTTTATATGGCGAAGTGAAGAAACCAGGTCTTGGACCTTTGCATACAGAATTTGATGGTAAGGGTAATGCCTATACTTCATTCTTTGTTTCTTCAGAAGTTGTTAAATGGAATATCAAAGACCTAACTGTAGTAGATCGTGTTCCAACCTATTATTCTGTTGGTCACTTAAGTATCCCTGGTGGAAATACCAAAAAACCATCACCAAAATACTTAGTTGCCTATAACAAAATTACCAAGGACAGATATTTGCCAACTGGTCCTGAACTGGCACAAAGTGCTCAGATATATGATATCAGCGGCGATAAAATGCAATTGATTCTGGACTTCCCAACAATTGGTGAACCACACTATGCACAATCTGCTCCTGCTGATGTAATAAGAAACAACGGGCAGTTGAAAATTTACAAAATCGGAGAAAACAAACATCCTTATGTAACCACAGGTGAAGCGAATGCTAAAGTAGTAAGAGAAGGTAATAAAGTGCATGTTTATATGAGTTCAATCCGTTCTCACTTTGCTCCTGACAATATTGAAGGTGTAAGAGTAGGAGATGAAGTTTATTTTCATGTAACCAATTTAGAACAAGACTGGGATGTACCACATGGCTTTGCCATAAAAGGTGCAGATAATGCAGAACTATTAATCATGCCTGGTGAAACCACCACCCTAAAGTGGATTCCTAAAAAAGCAGGTATGTATCCTATGTATTGTACAGATTTCTGTAGTGCATTGCACCAGGAAATGCAGGGTTATGTAAGGGTTTCCCCTGCAGGAAGCAATGTTCCGCTTAGCTTTAGTTTAGGTAAACCAGTTCCTGAAACCAAGTAAGCCGGATACTTTAAAAGGAGCAGGAAGTGAAAACCTACTGCTCCTTTTTCATTTAAAATTTTTGAAGATGAAGCAAGAAATAAGTAAACAATCAAAAATGCTTTTGATTGTAAGTGCCATTTGTTTAGGTATATCCATCTTTGTTCCTATCTGGAGAATTGAACTGGATGCGCCGCAATATCCTGAAGGATTAGGTCTGCAAATTTTCTCTTATAAACTAGGAGGAGATGTAGACATCATTAATGGTCTGAATCATTATATTGGTATGCAAACCTTACACGCTGAAAACTTTATTGAATTTACCCTCCTACCCTATATCATTTCATTTTACGCTTTATTAATGCTGATTACAGGCATAAAAGGTGGAAAGAAAATGCTGCTAACCACTTTTATAGCATTTGTAGTTTTCGGAATAATTGCCATGGTAGACTTCTGGAGGTGGGAATACAATTATGGCCACAATCTTGATCCTAATGCGGCAATTATTGTACCGGGTATGGCATATCAGCCTCCATTAATTGGGTTTAAACAATTATTGAACTTTGGAGCATTTTCTGTTCCTGATATTGGCGGCTGGTTGTTTATTGCGGCAGGTTTATTAGCCTTAATAGCAGTTGCCATAGAATTCGGCTGGCTAAAAAAGTGGATTAAACCAAATACCACCATGCTGCTCATTACTATTCTAACTCTTAGTTCCTGTAGTTCAAAAAATCCTGAGCCGCTGGTTTTAAATAAAGACCTGTGTGAATCGTGTAAGATGACATATGCTGATGTTAGATTTGGAGCAGAATATATAACCAGCAAAGGAAAAGTATATAAGTTTGATGACCTAAGCTGTATGCTGGCATTCAGCAGTAATAATAAAAATATGGTAATTGACAAATGGTTTATTAACGACTATAATGGTAATAATATTCTGATTGATGCTACCAAAGCATGGTATGTTTTGCATGAAACCATCAAAAGCCCGATGAATGGCAACACTGCTGCGTTTGCACAGCAGCAGGAAGCTGAAAAGTTTGCCGCCAGTTTTGCTGGAAAAGTTTCAACCTGGGAAGAAATTAACTAATTAGCATGAAGTATGTTTTCATTTTACTGTTTTTCTTGCTGTCGGGAATTACGGGGCATACTACTAAACTACACGTAGGCTCCGATAAAAAATACAAACAGATTAAGCAAGCAATTGCTGTTGCTAAAAACAGTGATACGATTATTGTTTTCAAAGGTCTTTACAAGGAAGGAAATATCCTGATTAACAAGTCTCTTACATTAATTGGAATCAATCTTCCAATCATTGATGGCGACAGAAAATTTGAAGTCTTATCCGTTAAGGCAAGTAATGTAACTATCAGTGGATTCAGAATTCAACATTCTGGCTATGCCACATTGGACGACCCGGGCGGAATTAAAGTATATGAATCCGAGAATGTAAAGATTATCAATAATGACTTGTATGATAATTTTTTTGGTATATACATACAGTTCAGCAAAAAATGTGTAATTAAAAACAACCGTATAATTTCTTTTGGCAAAGAAGAACAGACAATTGGGAATGGCATACACTGTTGGAAAAGCGATAGTCTCCAGATAATTGGCAATAGCATTAGCGGATGCAGAGATGGTATTTATTTTGAGTTTGTAAACAATTCTACCATCTGGAAAAACAAAGCCTACAACAATATCCGTTATGGCCTACATTTTATGAATTCTAACGATGACGCCTACTATTCAAACAATTTCAGTAAAAACGGAGCAGGTGTTGCTGTTATGTTCTCAAAGAAAATAACTATGCGCAACAATCATTTTGCAGATAACTGGGGAGATGCTGCTTTTGGAATATTATTTAAAGAAATTTCGGATTGCATTTTAACTGGTAATACTTTCGATAGAAATACAGCTGCCGTTTTTATGGACGGCAGTAACAGAACTTTGGTTGAAAACAACCAATTTACGAATAATGGATGGGGGCTTAAAATTCAAGCCAACTGTATGGACAATATTATTCAAAAAAATAATTTCATTAAGAACACATTCGATGTAAGCACCAATGGAACTTTACTTTTAAACCAATTCAAAAATAATTACTGGGACAAGTATACTGGCTATGATTTAAACAAAGACAAAATCGGAGATGTACCATACAGACCACTTAGTCTTTATGCCGTTATTGTTGAATCTAACCCCACCAGCATGCTACTTTACCGTAGTTTTATTGTCTCTTTACTTGACCAGTCTGAAAAGAAAATACCCAGCTTAACACCTGAAAACTTTATTGATGAAAGTCCTTTGATGAAGGCGTTGAAATTATGATAGACATAAAAGACATATCAAAATCATTTGGCAAATTATCTGTATTAAGAGGAATTGATCTTAATTTAAACAGAGGCCAGTGTATTGCACTGATTGGACCCAATGGATGTGGAAAAACCACACTAATTAAAATTATTCTAAGTATGGTGATGGCCGACAAAGGGGAAGTAAGTATAAATGGTCAACTAATCACCAAGGGAATTGCATATAAGAAGATGATTGGATATATGCCCCAAATTGGCCGCTATCCTCAAAACATGACAATTGGCCAGATAATTGAAATGGTTCAATCCATCAGAAATACCAGTGAAAATCTGGACTTATCGCTGTATCAGTCATTTGGAATGGATGCACTCCTCGATAAAAAGATGGGAACGCTGAGCGGTGGCACTACTCAAAAAGTAAGCGCTGTACTGGCTTTTATGTTCAATCCTCCCATACTAATACTGGATGAACCTACTGCGGGTCTGGATCCTATTTCCGCTGAAATACTAAAAGAAAAAATTATTGCGGAAAGAAACAATGGCAAATTAATCATCATCACTTCTCACCTGCTTAGTGAATTAGACAATATGGTCTCAGAAATCATTTTCATGCAGGAAGGAAAAGTTGCTTTCCATCAATCTGTTGACAAATTGAAAACGTCTACAGGAACTACTAATATATCAGAAGCCATTCTTAGAATTTTAAAAAGCAAAACAAATGAATAGAATTCTGAAATATATCTTATTGGATATTCTGAAAAACAAGTTTGTGATTGCCTATACAATTATGCTTGCTGTTATTGGCTGGTCATCTTTTACACTCGAGGACAGTAGTGCAAAGGGTATATTGACATTACTAAATCTTATTTTACTTACGGTCCCCTTGGTTTCTATCTTATTTGCTGCCATTTACATTTACAATAGCGCAGAATTCATAGAGTTACTGATTAGTCACCCTATTAAAAGAAAAGACATCTGGCTTAGCTTGTTTGGAGGTTTAGCTGGCAGTATGGTAATCGCATTCATCTTAGGGGCGGGAATTCCATTAATAATTTACAGTGATCTTAACCAGTCAATACTAATGTTAGCCATTGGTATTATCATAACTGTCATTTTTGTTGCACTGGCGATGCTTTGCACTATCATTTATAAGGACAAGGCAAAAGGCATTGGTCTTACCATCATACTTTGGATTTATTTTGCCTTACTTTTTGATGGCATTCTTTTGTTTCTAATGTTTCAATTTTCAGACTACCCTATTGAAAAACCAATGGTTGCGCTAACAGCATTGAGCCCCATTGACCTATCCAGAATTTTAATGTTGCTGCAATTAGATTCAGCAGCATTGTTAGGATATACAGGTGCCATATTTAATGAATTCTTTGGTAACACCAAGGGCATGATAATTTCGTTTATGCTTTTGCTGGGATGGATTGTAATACCATTGATTATTTCATTGAAAAAATTTAATCAAAAAGACCTCTAAAATTATTAAAAATGAAAACAGATATTACCAATAGAGGGGATATTGAAAAACTAGTCAATAGTTTTTATGAAAAGGTTCTGAATGAACCTTCGATTGCATTTTTCTTTACTGAAATTGTTCCGGTTAATTGGGAGCAACACTTACCAGTCATGTATGATTTCTGGGAAAATATACTATTCTTTACGGGAGGTTACGACGGAAACCCCATGGCCAAACACAAGGATATTCATAAAAAATGCCCCATGAAGATGGAGCATTTTCAAAAATGGTTAATTCTATTTACGGAAACAGTGGATCAATTATTTGAAGGAGAAAAAGCTGAATTGGCTAAACAACGTGCAACCAGTATTGCCACTGTAATGCAAATAAAAATGTTCAGTTAATTATTTAGGTAATAAAACGTCATTAATAACGTGAATAATTCCATTTGAAGTAACAATTGAGGCAACAATTTCAGAACCATTTACCAAAACCTTATCACCGTTTTTTGTAATTTTTACTTTGCCCCCATTTACCTGTTCAAATTCCTGACCATCCTGCATATATTCTGCTTTTAAAACCCCAACATAAGTGTGGTACTCCAGGATATTTTTTAAATCAGCCTTTTTTTCTGGCTTTAAAAGTCCTTCAACTGTTCCGGCAGGTAATTTGTCAAATGCAGCATTTGTTGGTGCAAACACAGTAAATGGTCCTGCATTACTAAGGGCATCCACCAGACTGGCAGCTTTTACCGCAGCTACAAGTGTACTGTGGTCTTTACTTCCAACTGCTACCTGAACAATATTAGGACTGGATGTTTCATCCTTAACACCGGATTGTCCTACAGAGGTTTGTTCTGAGCTGGAAGCTTCAGCAGGAGCTTCAGCGTTTTCACTTGCGCAACTGGCGCCAAATAAAAGAAATAAGCAAGAATAGAGAATCGATTTTGTTTTCATGACCATTAAAATTTATTTGTTTAAAGGTCACAAATGATATAGTTTTTTTTTATGATTACAATCACAACAATCAGGCTGTTTTAGGCGATAAATATCGCATAAACCCTATCGCAGAAAGCAATAGTAATAAAGCAACCAGCAATAAAATTTCATTAATGAATGGAATCACTGTATAACTCAAAGAGGCAATGCCCTGAATACCAAGAAAAAACTCATTCAGAAAAACCATGACAGCAAAGAATCTGATTGCCTGAGCTGACTTCCTGTTTAAAGTAAAATAGGGTTGATCTATTAAATAAGCGAGTAAAAATAACAGAGTGAAAGCCAACAATACCAGGTGTAAATAAGCTATTACAATGGGTCTGAATCCAAAAGCCAGTTTACTGATACTTGGTATGGTGGATCCTGCCTGTAATGCTATTTTAATCATCAGGGCTAACATAGATAATAATCCCACAAAAAACAATACCGGTTTTTGAATTGCCATTTTTTTAAATCCTGCAGTTAAAAATTGTCTGATTAAGTAAATAAGTCCAACAAATTGTGCAAGCGCAGACAAAACTACCAGTGTATAAATCCAGACTGGCAGTTTCAGCCACAATACAGATAATCCATATGCAGGAATAACACTAATGGCAAAAGATTTGAAAAAGGCATTCTGATTTGCAAAAACCAATTGGTGCTGATGCATCCAATTGACTAACAATCCCATACAACCAAAGAAAAACCAACCATTATACTGGAAGTGTAAAAACCAGTAAGTGGCTGCCAGATAATTGTGTTGCGTCATACTTCCGGTGAGCCACATTTTAATCAGCCATATATGAGCAATCATTGAAAACAGAAATAATACTCCTCCCATTTTAAACCAGCGTATGGTTGGACTCTTAATGGTAGTCCAATTAAACAAACCCAAAACAACGAAAAGTAAAACGGAAATAAAACTTATCAACTGTGCAACTACGGCAATCAAACCAAAACCTTGCCAGATAAATGCCATACAGGCTATATAAGAAAATAATAAATTGGATTGAATGGTTTGAGTTAGAAACTTAAGTTGACTGGACTTCAGTGAATCTTTAATTACAATCAGTATAAAAGTTAAAAGGAAATGCGTAATTAAACCCGAAAAAGCAAAACCAGAATGCGCAAGCTGCAAATGTTTCTGATTTACAATGGGCAAAGAAAATCCAATTTTATAGCGCATAATAACACCAAGCAATGCAACAACAACCAAACTGAGCAACCCTAGTGATAATAAGCGTTTTGGATTCATTTGAAATACAATTTATGATCGATAATCTTCACCTTATTACTTTCAGATAGTTTTGATAAAGTTCGTATAACCGTTTCTACCCTTAAACCCGTAAAGTCTGCAAGCTGTTGCCTGGTAAAGGGAACCAATCCTTGTTCATTTAATTTTTCCTCGTTCTTAATTTTAACTAAAAAAGCCATTAACTTTTCTTCTGGCGAATTATTCACCAATATATTAGCAGTTAGCGTTTTACAGTAAAGTCTTTCTGCAAAGATCGCAAATAAACGCTTAAACAATGGAGGATGATCGTCTAATAAATGTAAAAATTTATCTCTTGACAACCTGTAAACCAAAGAATCCGTAATGGCATATGCACTAGCAGGATAGGGTTTTTGTAACCATAAAGCAGGTTCCCCAAAACTATGGCCTTCATGAAAAACACCTTGAATAAATTCTTTACCGTCATTCGTTAAACTGGTCATTTTAACTGACCCTTCATCAATCTGATGAAAGTACCTTGCTTCGTTTTCCTGAGCAAAGATCAGTTCACCTTTACGCCATTTCTTAGGAGTGGCTCCATAGGCAAGCAATGTATCTGTATCAATTAGCATGATAAATGGTTCTTGATTAGGATTACATTAAAATTACTAATAATTTTAAGTATTAATTTAACAATTTCGGCAATATCTTATGTTTCCAGATAATATAACCCAACCCATTCATGTGCAAACTGTCCTTCAAAAAAATTTCTGGCCTAGGTAAGCCCGATTCATTCAACATGGCTTCCCAGACATCTATATAGGAGGTATTATCCTGCCGCTCCAGGAATTCATTGATCGTTCTATTTGCCTGCTGCATTTTTTCCTTTAATTGCCACCTGGAAGGACTTGGCTTCATGCTTACAAAACTGATATGTGTGGATGGCAAACGTTTTCTAATCAACCCAAACAATGTTGTAAAGCGATTGACAACACTATCAACCGGCAATAAATTATCAATGGCAAAGTCATTTTCACCGCAATAAATAACCACTTGCTTTGGCTGATAGGGAAATAGAATTTCTTCTGTGTATCGAATTACATCTGTTAAAGAGGATCCGCCGAACCCTCTGTTGATAATGGGAAAGCCCCTAAAATCATCTTTTATATTATGCCAGAGCCGAAAGGTGGAACTACCTGCAAATAAAATGGCATTTTGGGGTGGCATTCTCAGGCTATCTTGGTACTTAAAGGCATTGATTTCTTTTATAAAAGGCTGTGCTTGACCTATATGGCAACAACAAAATAAACAACTAACAACAAGTATACTATAACAATATTTCATTAATCTATTTTAAAATGGTTAATGTTGCCATTACCGGAAAATGATCTGAAGGATATTTCATATCATACGAATCAGTAATGGTTGCAAATTTACCCACTTTAATTTTAGGATGCTTATTTACAAATATATAATCAATCCCCCCATTGGGTTTTGATAAAAACTTAAATGCATTCCAAGTATCAATATTACCATAAACCAGTTGACTGATTTCTCTTGCATTATTCATTTCACTGGCAATTCTTTGGATAGGTTCTTCGTTTGGCCTTAAGTTGAAATCACCTAATAGGATCACTGGATCATTTTTGGTGTTTAAACTTTTAATTTTCTGCAAAATCAGTTTTGCTGATTCTATTCTAGCTGTTTTGCCTACATGATCAAAATGCGTATTGAATACCCATACCAGTTGCTTGGTTTTAATATTCTTAAACAACCCATAAGTACACACACGATTGCAAACAGCATCCCATCCCATACAAACAGAGTCAGATTTGGGTGCCAACCAAAATGTTGACTGTTTTACAGGTATGTATTTATCTGTATTATAAAGGATACAAGAATACTCTCCTTGCGTTTTTCCATCATCTCTTCCTACACCTATAAAACTATAATTAGACAAACTGCTGTCTAAATACATAAGTTGATGATGCAACACTTCCTGGGCTCCAATAAAATCAGGCTCGTAGTATTGCATCAAACCCGATACCCGGCTTTTTCTGAGGTCCCATCTGTTTTCACCATCAGAAGCGGCATCCAAGCGAATATTAAATGACATGGCTTTTACTGTTGTTTGAGCTTGCATTTGCAACAAATAACAACAAGCCAATAAAGTGAAGCAAAAATGTTTCATATAACTACTTTAAATACGGACTCGAAAATCCTAATTTTTTTAATCCTGCTTGTACATCGGGGCTACTCATAAATAATTTCCAAATAAAACCTGAACGATAATTTTCCATCATCACAACAATTGGGCCTTGATCAATAGCAAGATAACGAGGTTGAAACCAATTATGGTGTATACTAAAAGCGTCATAAAATCCATACTTACCCCATAATTGGCTACCTAATTCATTATACCAATATTTCATTGCTGCCATAGACTCTTTTGGAGTATAAGGAAATGAAGACAATGCTGCCGTTGGTGAAATAACCCCAAGATCACGTTCTTTACTAGGAGCATGTCCGGCATAACCTTTTACTGAATAACTTGAGGTAAGCCCCCAATTATTGGGACCATACCCTTTAAATTTTCCACTATTTTCTACACACCATGAGTAATTGATTTTTGCCTGATTTACAGTCTCATTCCAATAATTTGCATATTGATCTTTCAATCCCCTGGGATCAAGTCCTAAATAAGAATAATGCGCCCAGAACAGCGGCCCTCCATTTGGTGGATTTCCTTGATGCTTTAAATCTAAAGACAGAGAGTAAGATGTTTTTGTTTCCTTGATTTTGCCATTCATGGCCCATCCTTCGTGATATACTTCTTTAGGTACAGGATTGGTTGGTGAAGAAGCCGCTAAAATGTACATGATCAAACATTCATTATAGCCTTTTACCGGGAAATTCATTTTCCAGGCATAATTAGGACTCCAATGCCAATACAAGACATTTTGCTCATTGCGATAAAAATTAAAATCAACTTCTCTCCAAAGCTGATCAGCTCTGGCAGCTAATGATTTTTCTTGTTTGTTACCATTTTTAAAATACTGTCTTACACATAACAATCCTTGCAACATAAATGATGTTTCAACCAGATCTCCGCCATCATCATATCTGCTGAATGGTTTTACTTTCCCGGTTGTGCCATCCCACCAATGCGGCCAGACTCCATGAAAACGATCCGCTGTTTCCAAAAAATGTAAGATCGTCTCCAAACGCTTAACACCTTCTGCTCTGGTAATAAAGCCTCTTTCAATACCAACTAAAATAGCCATAACTCCGAAGCCACCTCCACCACTTGTTACTACATTCTGATCGTTCTGTGGATAGACATTATCTAAATGAACCCGCTCTCTTGCTAAACCACTATTAGGTTCCGCTCCGTTCCAAAAATATTGGAAAGTCGCTTCCTGAACCTTTCGAAATAGCGCCGTATCTGCTGTTGGAATTGGTTCAAGCTTTGTTAAGGCTTTTTGAGCGTTTGCCCCCAAAACCAACCAACAACTTAAAATAGAGATAAAGTATTTCATAATTAAATTTAAAATGCATTAAAAATACCCGCCCGAAGGCGGGCATTTGTCAATAAACCCAGTACTCAAACCTAAAAAGCCTAATCAATTATTTGCCAGCTAACCCTAAATTATACAAGGCTCGTATATGCGCATCTGGCAATGCAATATTGTAAATTCTCAATTCATCCATTACTCCTGTCATTGTACCAAAGCTAACATCAGAGCTGACTGTTTTACCAGGAATCACATTATAGTTGCCACCAATAATAACTTCACTTGGTTCGGCCGCTCTAAAGTTGTTATTGCCCGTGCCGCGACTTGGGAATGCTCCAGCTTTTCTTCCATTAATCCAAATATCAAAGAACCCGTTACTCGCGTTGTAATTCAATGCTAAATGAACCCATTTATCCGGACCAATCGGTGGAGTGATATAAGGCATATAATTGGCTGACCCGGGTGCATCTCTCAAGGTATTAATATTATCCTGCGTGCCCCCACCAATGGTTACAAACGTTGGCTGCACTTTTAAATCAGTTACATTGGTAGCTGGAAAAGAATTGGTATTCAAAGAAAAATTAAGGCTGCCATTAAACACACCCGGTCTGGTTAACTGAAACAGCATAGTTCTCTTTGAACCATTATTTGAAATTTGAATCCAGGTACTAATTGCAAAACTCTTAAACACATCAGTTTTGAAAGCATTGAACTGAGTTGGGTAATATAAGAAACCAGCATTCAACCTCAACGCTTGACCTTTAATTCCATTAGCAACATAACTATTGTTGAATGAAGTACCAGGAGCTGTATTTGACTTTACTTCATTAGTAGAATTATCAAAAGGCCAGTAAGCCACCAAACTTTCAGGAAAGACTTCGTCTGATGAGCTAAAACCATCAATTTTACCAACATAATCTGCAGTTGAAACAGAAGGCAAATTATTCGGATTACCATCTTTTTTACAAGACACCATCCAGAAACTTAGCGCGAACAGTGTATACAGCGATAAGCTCAATTTATTATTCTTGAATTGCATATCAAAAAATTTAAAAGTCAATTAATAACCCGGATTTTGCTTTAAAACACCGGCAGTTAAGTCAATTTGTGTTTGTGGTATAGGTAACAATACATCTCTTGCAGCATTGAAATTAGACTTGCCAGCTGCATTCATTACTGCCTGTGAAATACCCCATCTAACAATATCGAAAAATCTATCATGCTCCATAGCCAATTCAACTCTACGTTCTTTTCTGATGGCTTCTCTTAATAATGCCTGATCAGTAGTTGTAACATCAGGTAATATGGCATTATTCCCTGCTCTTGCCCTAAAACGTACACTATTCAAAGCATTTCTAGCTTCAGTAATATTATTGGTACCCCCCACTTCATTAGCGGCTTCTGCATACATTAATACAACATCCGCATATCTTAAAATACGTACGTTATTCCACCAGCCAAATCGGTTTCCTACAGCTGCTCTGGTAGCAGGATTGGTATGAACTTTATGGTTGTATCTCGGGTTAGGCAAGCCAACTGGGGTTACTTCTCCAAAAATGGTTACACCTGGAGTTGTCGGTGTGCTTGTAAACAATATGGTTCTTGCTCTTCTTGGATCATTTGGCTCATAAGCATCCGCTAATACTGCACTTGGCGAATTCCAACCCCATCCTAAATCCCATGGACCTGCACCTCTTACGCCCTGCAAATTGGTATATTGTATACCCTGTGAAGTTGGATTCACCGCATCGGCTCTTGCCTGCACTTCAAACACTGATTCCTTACTGTTCTCTCCTTCCTCAGAAAAAATGGTATTGTAAGGAGTACTTAAATTGTATTGACCAGAGTTCATTACCAAACTAGCAGCGGTCATTGCTTGGCCCCACTTTCGTTGGGTTAAATAAACTTTAGCCAAAAGTCC
This sequence comes from uncultured Sediminibacterium sp., assembly GCA_937907555.1. Classification (GTDB taxonomy): domain Bacteria; phylum Bacteroidota; class Bacteroidia; order Chitinophagales; family Chitinophagaceae; genus Sediminibacterium. Next base: position 5,645 of record CALEST010000266.1, on the reverse strand, counting down.
ATTAGCAGCACCACTTGTAATTCTTCCAGGGAATTTAACCGCATCCCAAAATGCAGGCAAATAACTTGCAGCAAAACTCAAATCCCTCTCAATAAAGGAGTAAACCTGGTCAACTGAACTTTGTGGTACGTTATTCTGTGCAGCTGGATCAGCAAACAAAGTATCAATGATTGGCACTTTCCCAAACAATCTGACTAACATAAAATAAGAGTACCCTCGTATGAATCTCACTTCGGCTTGTGACTGTAATTTAATTGCATCACTTGCTACAATTTGTGTGTTTGTCCCTATTTGAAATAAAGTGTTGTTGCATCTGTTAATTAAGCCATAATATCCTACCCATAAAGCATTGGCTCTACTACTATTTGGCAAAACAGGAAAATTATCCATACTAATAACATCTGCCCCACCATCAGATGGTGTACTGCCTTTATCGGCATCATCGCTTCTGATACTTGTTGCATTAATGAAGCCATCCACATGCACGTTATAATCACGCAAACTATTGTAGGCACCAAAAATATATTGATCATAAGGCCCTGACCCTCCAGGATAAGGATAATTTTCTTCGTCATATCCACCTTGTCTGGCAGTATCCAAAAAATCTTTTTTACATGCTGTAAAAACCGAAACGGTTAAAAGCAATAGCATCCAGGTTGTGATGCTTTTTTTATACATTATATAATTCATGGTTGAATTGCTTTAAAAGTTCAATTAAAATGTAACATTTATACCCATAGAATAAACGGCAGGGACAGGGAATACACCGTTATCCGCACCACCACCAAGGATGCTGCCAATTTGTGCCTCAGGTGAATATCCTGTTACCTGACTCCAGCTTTTGATATTTTGTCCGTTTACAAAAACACGGGCTTTAGAAATGCCCAATTTCCTGAGAGCGGCATCAGAGAAAGTATATCCGATTTGTAATGTTCTTAATCTGAAATAATCTCCTGGCTCTAAATAATAACTACTAAACAAAAAGTTGTTACCTCTGGTATTATCTAAAATTGGTTCAACATTGGTAGTACCTCCGCCAGTCCACGCATTTAAACGATTAGCTTCATAATTTAAAGTAGCAAAGTTGGCAATCCTACGCTGGGTATAAATTTTATTTCCAGCTACCCCTTGACCTTCAATAGTGAAATCAAAACCTTTGTAAGCCACGTTGATATTTAAGCCATAACTGTAAGGAGGAAATGGAGTGCCTAAGTAAGTACGATCAGCGGGCGTTAATACACCATCTCCATCAATGTCAGCATAAGCAATATCGCCTGGCAATGAATTGCTGAATCGAGCCATTTTTCCCAACTCTGCTGTAGACTGATAAATTCCAATTTGCCTGTATCCAAAGAAATATCCAATGGATTGACCAGTTTCAGTTAAGTTGGCACCTCCGTTACCGAATAGCTGAAAGTTAATTCTATCCCCAATTGAATTAACCGTATTGCGATTGTAACTAAAATTTGGAGCGATTGAATAAGTAATACCCTTCCCTATTTTATCTGTCCAGTTTAAACTTAATTCAATTCCCTGATTGGTTATTTTACCCAAATTGGTAAAATAACTTCTGGTTTCATTGGGCAATGTAACAGCAGTTAAAATATCAGAAGTTGTTCTGTTGTAGAATGTGAATTCAACATTTAACCGATTACGCAATGTTTTTAAGTCAAAGCCAATATCTAAACCTCGCACCACTTCCCAACGCAAATTTGGGTCAGGAATATATGCCGCCTGTATTGCCGTGTAAACATTATTACCAAAAATCGCCGTGGAAGCATTTGAAATACCTGGCCTGAATAAATTATCAGCAAAGCCATTGGCATTACCAGTTTCACCCCATGCAGCTCTTAATTTTAAGAAATTAATGAAATTGAATTTTCTAATGAATGATTCCTCAGAAGCAATCCATCCTAAGCCTACAGATCCAAATGTTCCCCATCTGTTTTGTGGCGCGAATTTAGAACTACCATCTCTTCTTAAAGTGGCATTCACCAAGTATTTATTTTGGTAGGCGTAACTCAATCTACCAAACAAACCCATGATTGCGCTTTCACCACCACCTCCACCATAGAGACCTGGATTATTCGCATTAATGGTACTCAGGTACCAGAAGTCTGGATTATTTGGCACATTCACTGTCGTGTCTCTTCTATTACCATTAATATTTGTACTTATACTATAAATAGAGGTGAAACCTACAAGGGCAGTAAATTTATGGCCATCTCCTAAGCGTTTGTCATAAGTTAATGTATGGTCTTGTTGGTAACGCTTAAATTCGGCCATTTCCTGACTTACACCTGTTCTAACAGTATTATCAAAAAAAGTAGATGTTGGTGCAGTGCCTTCACCTAAGTTGATAAATGTGAAAGGCAAAGGTGTATACGATCTTGAGTTATTAAAGCCTAAATCAGCAAAAAATGAGGATTTGAATGTGAAGTCCTTTAAAAATTTCACCTCTGCAAACAATGACCCAATAAACCGGAATCCTTTATTAATATCTGTTCCATTATTCCTATTTAATGCTGCAATTGGATTTCCAACCTGCGCCCTTTGAAAAGAAGGCATGCTATAATAAGTAGTAGCATTTTGTTGAATAGGCACAATTGGTGCTGCCCATAATGCATTCGTTAAACTAACTGCAGCAGGGTTTTGAATCCAATGAAATGCATTGATTTCGCCACCAACTTTAATATTGCTGTTAAATCTAATTTCCTGATTCAAACGAATCATAAATTTCTCGTAGCTATTGAATTTAACTACTCCATCTTGTTTATTATATCCAACGTTTAAATAAGTACTACTCTTTTCAGAATTATTAGACACACTTAAATTATTAGTGGTCAATAATGCATTTTGCAAAATCTCATTCTGCCAGTTGGTATTCGCTGTATAATTGCTGTAATCGAATGGAGCCGCATTAATATTAGCCAACTGTGCGTCGTACAATTTTTTAAATCCAGCAGCATCTGTAACTTTTATTTTATCGGTAACTTTTTGAAAACCTACAGTACTTTGAAAATTAATTCTGGTTTGACCCCTAGCTGCTTTTTTAGATGTAATAGCAATGACACCATTGGCACCTCTTAATCCATAAATGGCAATTGATGAAGGATCTCTTAAGATGTCAATTGTTTCTATATCGGCTGGATTTAAGAAATCAATATTGTCTTGTAAAATACCATCTACAACATAAACTGGACTGGCACTATTGGTACTGTTTACCCCTCTAATTCTTACAACTGGACTGGCACCTGCAACGCCTGAATTGGCAACAGTTAAACCGGCAACTCGTCCTTGTAAAGAACTAATTGGATTGGTGTTTGGCATTTTGGCCAAATCTTCCCCTTTTATGGTAGTAACAGAACCTGTTAAATCTCTTTTCTTTTGTGTGCCATAACCGGTAACAACCACTTGCTCCAAATTATTAACTGCTGCTGTTAGTTGTACACTTATATCTCTTTTACCAGCTACCTCTAATTCTTGCTGCTCATATCCAACCGAAGTTACAATCAATTTAGCATTGTCATCAGCAACAGTAATGCTAAATGCACCAGTATTATCAGTTGTTGTACCAACTTTAGTTCCCTTTATTTGTACGGAAGCACCGGCTAATGGTTCTCCGGTTGTTGATGTAATCCTTCCTTTTACAACAATATCAGCCAACTCTTTATTATCGGCGCTGGCTACTTTTAAGACTACAAGGTTAGTCCCTAAAATTTTATAATTAATCCCTGTATTTGCTAAAATTTTATTCAGGGTTTCATCCAAAGTTGCATCCACTAAATTGATAGTTACTTTAGGTTTGCCCTTAACTACTTCTTCAGCAAACAAAAACCGATATTCAGTTTTTTTCTCCACTTCAAACAGTGCTTTTTTCAGGTCAAGCGAAGCCATCTTAATTGTAATCCGGCTTTGAGAAAAGCCAATTGCTGAAACTTGCATACATACAAGCAGCATTAAAGCAGTAGTAATTTTCATAATGCGGGCAAGCTTTTTTATCAAAAGATCTTTGTGTGAAACAACGGGTGTTTCAAAATTTTTCATATTTTCAAATTGAAAGGGTTAAGAATGTCATTCAGATAGCACAATTTGTTGATTTCTAATCCTGGCGGGGTTCCTCGGCAACGGAATCTCGCCCTCCTTTAAGTTGAATTTGTTTTAAATCTCATATGGCAGCTGGGTTTTATTGGTAAACAATAATCGTATTCCCTTTTTGAATTGTTTTGAACGGTATAATTAACTTCAAAGCTTCAATTGCCTGATCAACAGTTTCTTTTTCAAAATTGCCATTCATTCTGGTCGACTTCAATGCTTCAGTTTGAATGACTAATTTTACGTTGTACCATCTTTCCATCATCAATGCCAGCTCTTCAAATGTTTCATCTCTGAAAACCAACTTGTTTTCAACCCATTGGTTTTCCGCAACCGTACTATCAGGAGTAATAAATTTGAGTTTGTTGATAGAAACAGCTGGCAGTAAATCAACATTTTTTTGCTTCCTGCTATTTTCTACAATTTCGTTTTCTACAATTAACTTTTCATTAGGCGATAAAATGATTTTATCATCAGGCCTATTTTTAATGGTGACTTCAATTCTCCCCTGTATTAGGCTTGTCTCCGTTTGTTTGTCTTCCGGATAAGCCTTTACATTGAAAACAGTACCCAGCACTTTAATGCGAATGCTTTTTGTATTGATAATAAATGGCACATTTTTGTTTTTTACAACATCGAAATAGCCTTCTCCGGTTAATGTTACTTCACGCAAAGATTTACCAAACTCCTTGGGGTAAATCAGTTTACTCCCGCTATTTAACCATACAACAGAACCGTCAGGTAATTTCACCTGAGATTTAGACCCTAATCGTGTAGAAATTTCGTTTGATTCTGGCTGAGCCTTTGCAATGGTTTTGATTTTAGTCTCCGATGCAATTAAGTATGCTAGCCCAACAAAAAAAATCAATGAAGCGGCTGTATAATAGACCCATTTGGGGATAAATGGTTTAGGGGCCATGGCTATGGCATCTATCTCTGTTAAATCAAAAGATGGGTCATCCGCAATTCTATTTAAATGCAACATGAACGCATCGTCTGCTTCATCCGATTTTTGGGGCGGTGGAATTTGCCAGATATTTTCAAGATTTTGAATGGCAAACTGCCATTCGGGATGATCACGCAAATGCTTTTTGAGCTCAATAAGTTCTTGCTCATTTGCTTCATTAGCAATCTTTTTGGCTACTAATACCCAAAATCTTTCTTGGCTCATTGTTATTGTTAGTTCAAAAACTATAACAACTGAGTGGACTTTTTACCCCTAAAAGATTTTATTTATTTTTTATTTTTTTTTCAAAAGCAGGATGAGACTGTAAATCTAAAGGCATACATTGAGCCATTCTTCTCATGGCGATTGCCATTTGCGCTTCAACAGTTTTTACAGAAATATTCAACAATTCAGCCACTTCTTTATATTTTAACCCGTCTTCTTTCGTCAATTTAAAAATTAACCTGCAACGATTGGGAAGGGTATTGATTGCCATTTTAATTTTCAAAACCATATCCTCGGTTATCATCAATAAATCTGGCCTAAAATAAATGCTGTTTAATTGTACTTGCCAATCATCCATAGACAGGCCTGCCCGACGTTT
>CALEST010000265.1 GCA_937907555.1 uncultured Sediminibacterium sp. | reverse complement strand
TCCCATGATTAAAGCGGGTATCGTTGGTGGTGCCGGATATACAGGCGGAGAATTGATTCGCATTCTTTTGAATCATCCCAATGTAGCTATACAATTTGTTCATAGCACCAGTAATGCAGGAAAGAGCCTTTATCAGGTTCATGCAGACCTGACCGGTGAAACAGACTTGGTTTTCAGTTCAGTTTTAAGCAATGATATTGATGTGTTATTCCTTTGTATGGGACATGGAGATGCCAATGCTTTTCTGGAAAAAAATACAATTTCTGATGCTATAAAAATCATTGATCTCTCTCAGGATTTCAGGCTGAATGCATCTTCCCGTTTCGGCAACCGTCAATTTGTGTATGGTCTTCCTGAGTTAAATAAAGCAGCAATTCTTACTGCACAGAATATTGCCAATCCGGGTTGTTTTGCTACTGCTATTCAGCTGGCATTATTGCCACTGGCCAATGCGGGTGTATTGGGAGATATCTACACCACTGGCATTACGGGGTCAACCGGTGCGGGACAGGGCTTTAGTGCTACTTCTCATTTTAGCTGGAGAGCCAATAATATAGAAGCTTATAAATCATTGGCGCATCAGCACGTGAAAGAAATAACCCAATCCTTGAATCAATTGCAAAAGGGCGATGCGTTAACAGCAGATGGTTCCGGAAGAGGTTTGCATTTTGTTCCCTGGAGAGGAGATTTTACCAGAGGGATTTATACCAGTTCTACCATTGAGATCGGTATTCCTTACGAAGAAGTTCAGCAGATTTATGCAGCTTATTATGCAGATGCTGCATTCACATTTGTAGCGGATACAATGATTAATCTGAAGCAGGTGGTGAATACCAATAAGTGTTTGATTTATACAGAAAAGCAGGGTAGCAAATTGGTTGTGCACTCTGCCATTGATAATTTATTAAAGGGAGCCAGTGGTCAGGCAGTTCAGAATATGAATCTGATGTTTGGGCTTGATGAGTCTGCCGGATTAAAATTAAAAGCAAGTTATTTTTAGCATGAAACTATTTGATGTATATCCGCTGAATAATATTACCATCACAAGAGCACAGGGCTCTTATGTTTGGGACAACGAGGGCGTTCAGTATCTGGACATGTATGGAGGCCATGCTGTAATTAGTATTGGACATACACATCCGCATTGGGTAAAGCGAATAGAAACTCAGTTGGAAGCAATTGCTTTTTACTCCAACTCTATTCAGATTCCTTTGCAACAGGAACTGGCCAATAAATTGGGTGAACTAAGCGGGAAAACAGATTACCAGTTATTTCTTTGCAACAGTGGCGCAGAAGCCAATGAAAATGCTTTGAAGCTGGCTTCTTTTCATACGGGCAGAAAAAAAATTATTGCTTTTTCTAAATCCTTTCATGGAAGAACTTCGCTGGCAGTTGCAGCAACAGATAATCCCAATATTGTAGCGCCGGTTAATGAAACAGAAAATGTAATTTTTTTTCTCTTTAATGATGAAACTGCATTACAGGAATGTTTTAAAAATCATGGGAACGAAATTGCCGCGGTTATTATAGAAGGAATTCAGGGAGTAGGTGGAATTGTTCCAGCCAGCGTTTCTTTTTTACAACTGATCAGATCTTTGTGTGATGCTTCCGGTGCTGTTTATATTGCAGATAGCGTGCAGTGCGGATATGGAAGGACCGGTCAGTTTTTTGCACATGATATAGCAGGTGTGAATGCTGATATTTATTCCATGGCCAAGGGAATGGGAAATGGATTTCCTATTGGAGGTATATTGATTGCGCCTCATATACAGCCCAAACATGGCATGTTGGGAACTACATTTGGTGGTAACCACCTGGCCTGTGCAGCAGCCCTTGCTGTATTGGAAGTAATGGAATCAGAAAAGCTGGTTGAAATGGCCAAACAAAGAGGCATGTATCTGATGAATCAGTTGAAACGCATTGAGGGGATTGAAAACGTTAGGGGTAGAGGACTCATGATTGGATTTGATGTGCCTGAACAATTAAAAGGGTTAAAGAAATTATTGCTCGACAAATACAATGTTTTTACTGGTGAAGCCAAGCCCAATGTAATTAGACTATTACCCTCGCTTGCATTATCAAGAAAACAGGCAGACGAATTTTTGGAAGCATTAACAGAAGCAATCGCTGAACTTGAAAATACCCCCATAGCATAATGAAGCATTTTATTTCGGTATCGGATGTGGGTAATGTTGGGGCTTTGGTAGCCAAAGCATTACAATACAAATTAAGTCCCTATGCAGATTTGCATTTAGGAAGAGGCAAAAGAATTGGATTGTTATTTTTAAATCCAAGCTTAAGAACCCGTTTGAGTACGCAGGTGGCTGCAAGTAATTTAGGAATGGAAGCCATTGTTTTTAATGTAGATAAAGAAGGCTGGGCGCTTGAATTTCAGGAAGGTGCCGTAATGAATGGAACTACTGTTGAGCATATTAAAGATGCTGCCCCTGTTTTAGGGCAGTATTTCGATATGCTGGCTATCCGTACTTTCCCTTCCTTAAAAAACAGAGAAGATGATTATAGCGAGTTGTTTATTAAACAGTTCATCCGTTTTGCGGGTGTGCCGGTAGTAAGCCTGGAAAGCGCTACCCTGCATCCTTTGCAATCATTAACCGATCTGGTTACTATTCAGGAATCTTTGGTTCAGCATCCATTGCCAAATAAAAAGCCAAAAGTAGTACTTACCTGGGCCCCGCATATTAAACCATTGCCTCAATGTGTTGCCAATAGTTTTGCAGAGTGGGTAAATGCATGGGGTGGTGCAGAATTTGTAATTACACATCCAAAAGGATATGAACTGGATGAGAAGTTTACCAAGGGAGCAACCATTGAATATGATCAGCAGAAAGCCTTAGCCGGAGCTGATTTTGTGTATGTAAAAAACTGGAGCAGTTATCAGCAGTATGGCCAGGTGCTTTGCTCAGATACCAACTGGATGTTAACCAATCAATCCATGCAAATTACCAATGAGGCGAAAGTGATGCACTGTTTACCTGTCCGAAGAAATATTGAATTGAGTGACGAAATTCTGGATGGTGAAAACAGTCTGGTTACACAACAGGCAGGTAACCGCGTTTGGGCTGCACAGGCTGTTCTGGCCGAAATATTAAATGCACATAAATAGCTTTTATGAAACCCTTATTCATCATAAAGATTGGCGGCAATATTGTTGATGATGAAATGGCACTTGAATCTTTTCTAAAATCTTTTGCTGCTGTGCAATCCCCAAAAATACTGGTGCATGGTGG
>CALEST010000264.1 GCA_937907555.1 uncultured Sediminibacterium sp. | reverse complement strand
GAGTAAAGCCAGACGAAACCGCTGTTGACAGAAACGAATTAAAAATGTTGGTATTAAAAGTGGACGCTACTGCAACTCCGGGTTCAGAAACTTTTACAACTGTTTTAGATGCTCCTTTAACCTACAACAGAAGAGCCAATATCAATACAGGATTTAGTGTGAATCACAATACAGACTATGTAGATCCGAACGGTACCATTCCCTATACTACAACCAGTCACGGATCCTGGCATCCCTGGGCAAGAACTTTTGCAGAGTTAACTGTAAAAGGAAATGCAGGCACAGCCATTTATCCTCAACCCATACTATCCAGTATAGAGTTCAATCCAACAGATGGTTCAATGATTCTGGGCTTAATGGACCGAACAGGTCATCAGACAGGAAATCAGAATTTTGGAACCAGCGGTACTACTCGATATACGGGTAACGCAGCCGGCGATATTTTAAAAGCCAGCAATAACGGAACCTACAGCAATTTTACATTGGAAAGCAATGGATCAGACGGCACCCAAACTTCAGCGGGAGCCGGCAATAACGAAGGTCCTGGAGGCGGAGAATTCTATTTTACCGATCGTTTCAGACAAAACGAAGGAAGTGCTTTGGGAATAGGAAATACAGCATCAGGTAAATTATTCCTTGACCATGAAGAAACCAGTACGGGTTCTTTATTGAATTTCCCTGGTAAAGAATTAATATCAACAGCATTTGACCCTATTACAAATTGGTATACTGGTGGAGTAAGATATTATAACAATACAAATGGTGTTGCAACCAATGGTAAAATTTTATATACAGGAAATGATGTAAGTGTATTCGGTAAAGCCAATGGTTTAGGCGATTTAGAATTAATTACCGCACCAGCTCCTATTGAAATTGGGAACCGAGTATGGTTTGATGCAGACGGAGATGGAGTGCAGGATCCCAATGAAAATGGAATAGCTGGTGTAACAGTTACCCTTGTTCAGGGATCTACAGTAATTGCAACTGCAACTACTGATGCGGATGGAAACTACTACTTCTCTTCAGATCCCAATGGAGTAAATACAGCTTCCGCTATCTATAATATCAGTCAGTTACAAGCTGGCGGAACTTATATTATCCGCATACCTAACGCAACTGGCGGAAGTGTTCAGGCTCCGCTTAGCACTTATGAATTAACCATTATTAACAATGGTGGTGTAGACACAGATGCAGACTTAAGAGACAGCGATGCGGCATTAAATAATAACGATGCTGAAATTACCATTACTGCAGGCATTAATGGAGAAAACAATCATACTTATGATTTTGGTTTCGTTACCATCGGCGGTGTTGGTGGTGGCGGTTCAGGTGGTGTAGAGAGCAAGAGTCTGGGCGACGCTATTGCCTACCGTGTTTACAACAGAGCTGTAAAAAGTGAGCAAGGACCGGTTGATTATGCAAAACTACCTCAACCTGATCAGTATAACCGTTATGCTGGTGCTTCTGTAGGAACTACCTTAAAATTACAAGACATTTTACCTACCAAGTTGTCGAATGGATATAAGTCTTATATATCTACCCCAACAGATATTATTTCTATTACCAATGCAAAAGAAATCATGTCGATTGATTTTGTAAGTAATAATATTTCAAAAGCTGTTGCTTTCGGTACCAGGACGGTTGGCCAGGTTTATGATCATACCAAAGCTATTTGCGATCGTTTAAAAGGATTTGAGCTTATTTCTTTGGGTACCTTAAAAGTAAAAGGACACGATTTAGTTCAATACAACCTTAGAAACAACAAAGGAGAAATAGAATATGCAACCAGCTTTGTAATTGGAGCAGAAAGTGGAAGAAACAATTATACTTTACAATCCAACTGGTTAAACAAAGACTACAAGCTGGAAGAAATGATGTACAATATTCAGCTCTGGGGCGGATCTCCAAGTCTTGTGATTGAGATGGCTAACGATATTATTACCAGACTGAACAACAGTTTACCTGTTGTGGCTGTACCGAATACTGCCGGATTACCTTCTGTATTCTTTACCGAAGGAACCAGACTGGATGAAACTGTTACTTTAACTTTAAAGAACAATACAGCTGCTACCAGTGGATACCTTGAGATTACTGACAGAGCAAATGAGCAAACAACTACACAGGTAAAACGTACCATACCATTCACTGCCACCGCAAATGGAGTAAGTACTGTTACAATTCCTACCAACGATTTATTTGAATCTTCTATTCATCTTTTCATGAATGGCAAATTAGAAGATCAGGTTTTCATGGCGGATGGCGCCTGGGGCTTAGATTACAATAACAATACAACCAGCGTTAAGAAGTTTGTAGTAACCAATAGTAATGCCACCAGAAATAAAGAAGATTTTAATGTGTTCAGAAATGTAGAAGTAGCAGGCACAACCCCTGACTATATTACTGTATACAAATTATTAAGAGCAGGTGGAGTGGCACAGGACTTAAGTGCATTTAAATCTTTAAAATTCACAGCTGCTGGTAATGCCCCTGTTATTATTACTTTGGTAAAACAATCCATTGCAAAATGGGAAGACCAGTATAGTCTAACATTACCTGTTGTAAGTGAATCTAAAGATTATGCTGTTGGAATAGAAGAATTTAAGTCCAGTGCATTCAATAGTACAATTGATTTGAAAGATATTAATTCAATTCTGGTACACAAAAATTATGGAGCGTATTTTTCCGATTATGAAAAAGCCAAACTTTCCGCCAATTTTGCTGAACTAAAAAAAATTAAATTAGCCGAAGGTAAACAACTCTACGAAAAGAAATG
>CALEST010000263.1 GCA_937907555.1 uncultured Sediminibacterium sp. | reverse complement strand
TTGATGAAAAATATTTTCATCAGTTAAAGTCAAAAGTATTAGACTACCTGGGTAATCAGGAAGAAGTTTGGGTGAGAGATGCTTATGCTTGTGCAGATCCTAACTACAGATTGAACATCCGTGTGATTAATGAAAACCCATGGAGCAACTTGTTTGCTTATAATATGTTCTTAAGACCAACAGAAGCGGAATTGGTAAATTTTGAACCAGAATGGCATATCATTCAGGCACCTGGCTTTAAAGCAGATCCTGCTGTAGATGGTACGCGTCAACACAATTTTGCTATTGTATCGTTTACGCATAAAACCATTTTGATTGGAGGCACTGGATATACCGGTGAAATGAAAAAAGGCATATTCACTATTTTGAATTATATCTTACCCCAACAGAAAAATGTATTAAGCATGCACTGTAGCGCCAATATGGGTAAGGAAGGAGACGTGGCTGTTTTCTTTGGCTTGAGCGGTACTGGTAAAACTACTTTGAGTGCAGATCCCAACAGAAAATTAATTGGGGATGATGAACACGGCTGGACCAATAATAGTGTGTTCAATTTTGAAGGTGGATGTTATGCTAAAACCATCGACCTGAGTGAAGACAAGGAACCTGAAATTTTCCGCGCCATCCGTCCGGGAGCATTGGTAGAAAACATTGGATTCGTTAATGGAACCAATGAAATTGATTTTGCTTACAAAGGAATTACTGAAAATACAAGAGTAAGTTACCCGCTTCATTTTATTTCGAATGCGCAGGAGCCGAGTATTGGAGGGTTACCTAAGAATTTGTTCTTTTTAACCTGTGATGCTTATGGAGTTTTACCTCCTATCAGCAAATTAAGTCCGGGTCAGGCAATGTATCAGTTCATCAGCGGATATACAGCTAAAGTAGCCGGAACAGAAGCAGGTGTTACAGAACCTAAATCTACTTTCAGTGCTTGTTTTGGTGCTCCTTTCCTGCCATTGCATCCGGGTAAATATGCAGAAATGCTGGGTGCAAAAATGAAGGAACATCAGGTGAACGTATGGATGATTAATACCGGATGGAGTGGTGGATCATATGGTACCGGAAGCCGTATGAAACTTAGCTATACAAGAGCCATGATTACAGCTGCTTTGAACGGCAGTTTAGATAATGTACAATATGAAAAACATCCTGTTTTTGGTATGATGATTCCTACCAGTTGTGAAGGGGTGCCAAGTGAAATATTAAATCCAAAATCAACCTGGAAAGATGCAGCCGCTTATGATGCTACTGCTAAAAATCTTGCCCAGCAATTTGTAAAGAATTTTGAAAAATATGCAGCCGGTGTTTCGGCAGAGATTCTGGCGGCTGCCCCAATCGTTTAACTATTGATTGCTGAAGTTTTTCGATTGTTTGCCTTAAGTGCCCCGAGTTTAACTCGGGGCTTTTTATTTATAAGATGTTAAAGACAGAAAGGGGTTGTGTAGTTAACTAAAACAAACCAAATAGCATACCATCCACTTTGCTGATGATTTCTCCGAATTGTTCGTCGTTTTCAGCAAATTTATTTTTATCGCAATCTATTACCAATAATGGACCTTCTTTGTAACCATCAATCCATTTGTTATAATATTCATTCAATTTCTTCAGGTAGTCCAGTCTTATATTTTCTTCGTATTCCCTACCTCTTTTCTGAATCTGAGAAACCAGGGTAGGAACAGATGCCTTTAGATAAATCAATAAATCCGGAGGCTGAACCATGGTTTTCAATGTCTGGAAAAACTGATAATAATTATCAAAGTCTCTCTTGCTCATCAGTCCCATCTCATGCAAATTCGGAGCAAAAATATTGGCATCCTCATAAATGGTTCTATCCTGAATTACGGTTTCAGTGCCGTGTTGAATATCGAGTAGTTGATTCAAGCGACTATTTAAAAAATAAATCTGAAGATTGAAGCTCCAGCGAGGCATGTCTTCATAAAAATCCATCAGATATGGATTGGTATCTACATTTTCAAACTGTGGAATCCATCTATAGTGTTTGCTAAGCATTTCAGTCAGGGTAGTTTTACCTGCGCCGATATTACCTGCTATTGCAACGTGTTTAGGTTTTTTTGGTTTTGCCATTGGACTGTTCTGTTAAAGTGTGCAACTTATGTAAACTAATTTAAATTAAATGAAGCTCCCTAATAATTTAGTCCAACTGCATTCCGAACCATGGTTAGCGTTTCTGAAGCCCTGGCTCTTCCCTTGTCTGCACCCTGTTTAATAATTCTGTGTAACTCATCCGTATTTGCCAGTAAATCAGCAGCTTTTTCCCGGATAGGTTTTATAAACTGCACCATGTCTTCCGCCAATTGCTTTTTCATATCCCCATAACGGATAATGCAATTACCCTGAGAACTTGCATTGAAGTCAGCTTCAAATTTTGCCAATGTATCCGGGGCGCTCACCAGCTTCATCATGGTAAACAGATTTTGTATATAATCAGGTTTCTCTGAATCGGGTGTTTCCGGTCCCTGATCGGTTTTCGCTTTCATGATTTTTTTACGAATTAAATCGTCGTCGTCGGCAAGGTAAATGGTAGCATTCTGGTTCTCACTCTTACTCATTTTTCCGTTTCCGTCCAGACCCATGATCCGGATAAGTTCATCTCCGTAATTAAATGCATACGGAAGCGGGAACACTTCACCATACCGATAATTGAATCTGTCAGCAAAGTTTCTGGCCATTTCCAGGTGCTGTTCCTGATCTTTTCCTACAGGCACTTTTACTGCTCGCTGAATAATGATGTCTGCTGCTTGTAATACCGGATAGGTTAACAATCCCGCGTTTACATTTTCAGGTTGTAATCTAACTTTTTCCTTGAACGTAACTGTTTTCTCCAGCTCTCCTTTGTAAGAGAGCATATTTAGATACAGATAAAGTTCAGCAATTTCTGGAATATCACTCTGTACATAAAATGCCACTTTCTGTGGATCTAATCCACAGGCAATATTTTCAGCAATCACACGGTAAACACTGTTTTTTAACTCCCTGGTATCAGGATGGGTAGTTAAGCTATGCCAGTTGGCTACAAAAAAATAGCAATTAAAATCGTCCTGCATGCGAACATAATTCCGCATGGCACCAAAATAATTTCCCAGGTGAAGGAACCCTGTAGGTCGGATTCCACTTACAACAACCTCTTTTTCCATAGTCGCGAAGATAAATATTGAGGTTGGTTTTTTGCGGCAGACCAAAAAAGAATTCGGAAATTGTAGCCCGAAACATATCTTAACCTTATTTCTACGAACAATAACATACTCGCTTCACCCATTGAATACCTGAAAGGGGTAGGACCGCTAAGGGCAGATATGCTCAAAAAAGAGCTGGAGATCTACACTTTTGGGGATTTATTGCAGCATTATCCTATCAGACATATTGATAAAACAAAGATCAATACGATTTCAGAAATCAATTATCAGACAGATTATATCCAGATAGCCGGGAAGCTGATTCAATTTGATATTATAGGGGAAAAGCGTTCCAGAAGACTCGTGGCACAGTTGAAAGATGCCACTGGAACCATTGAACTTACCTGGTTTCAGGGTATTTCATGGATTCAGAAAACGCTGTATATAGGAACTGAGTATCTGGTTTTCGGAAAAACCGGCTTTTTTAACGGTAAGCCTCAGATGGTGCATCCGGAGATTGAATCATTCGTGCCTGCAAAACTAGGGGGCAAAGCTTTCCTGGAGCCTGTATACCCTTCTACAGAAAAATTAAAGGCCAGGGGTTTAAATGGAAGGCAACTGGCCAAGTTGACCTACGCACTGCTGGAACTGATTAAACCCGCAGATTTATCTGAGAACATTCCGGTATCCATTGTAAAGGAACTCAAATTACTGGGTCGCTATGAATCCTATATTAATATTCATTTCCCCAGCACGGATCAGCATTATAAGAAAGCCCTTGAGCGTTTGAAATTTGAAGAATTCTTTATTGCACAAGTGCGATTGCAACTGGTTCGTTTACAGCGAAACGCGCAAAGCAGAGGAGTGATATTTGAAAAAGTGGGTCCTTATTTTAATGAGTTCTATGAACATTATTTGCCCTTTGAATTAACAGGTGCACAAAAGAGAGTGATAAAGGAAATAAGACAGGATACAGCGAGGGGAAGACAGATGAATCGTTTATTACAGGGAGACGTCGGCAGTGGAAAAACAATGGTTGCACTTTTAAGTATGTTGCTGGCAGCCGATAACGGGTATCAGAGTGCGCTGATGGCCCCCACTGAAATTCTTGCACAACAGCATTATCAGGGACTGACTCAGTTGTTGAATAAAATGCCCGTTGAAGTTGCATTGCTAACCGGCAGTACCAAAACAGCAGAACGAAAAAGAATTCTGGCAGGTTTGTTAAATGATGAAATACACTTGGTAGTAGGCACCCATGCCATTATTGAAGATAAAGTACAATTTAAAAATTTGGGATTGGTGATTGTAGATGAGCAGCATCGTTTTGGTGTTGCACAGCGAGCCAAACTTTGGACCAAGTCGGTGATTCCTCCGCATGTGCTGGTGATGACGGCAACCCCTATTCCCCGAACACTTGCCATGACCGCTTATGGGGATCTGGATTATAGTATTATGGATGAATTGCCCCCCGGAAGAATACCTATTACTACCGTACAAAGGAATGAGATGGCCCGCGCAAGTGTGATGGGATTTGTAAAAGAAGAAATTGAAAAAGGAAGACAGGCATATTTTATTTATCCATTGATAGAAGAAAGTGAAAAGCTCAGTTACGAAGACTTAATGCAGGGATACGAACAAGTGAAAAGTTTTTTCCCTGAGCCGAGGTATAGGATAAGTATGGTTCATGGTAAACAGCCACCTGAACAGAAGGAAATCAATATGAAACGATTTGTTACAGGCGATACCCAGATCATGGTTAGCACAACCGTTATTGAAGTGGGGGTGAATGTGCCCAATGCTTCTGTAATGGTGATTGAAAGTGCCGAAAAATTTGGATTGTCTCAGTTGCATCAGTTAAGGGGAAGAGTAGGAAGGGGGAGTGAAAAAAGTTTTTGCATTTTATTAACGGGTAGTAAAGCCAGCAAAGAAGCCCGTGAACGTATCAATATAATGTGTGCCACCAATGACGGATTTAAAGTTGCTGAAAAAGACCTGGAAATGAGGGGCCCTGGCGATATTGAAGGAACCCGTCAGAGTGGGGCACTGAACTTTAAGTTGGCCAGTATTGTTAACGATAAAGGGTTGTTGCAACTGGCTCAGCAAAAAGCTGAACAAATTGTGGAACGGGATTTGCATTTGGAACAACCTGAGAATGCTTTGTTAAAAAACTACCTTACGCAAAAGCATACCAAAGTGGGTTGGAGCAAAATTGCGTAACTTAAAACTGTGAAATTGAAATACATCAGCCTGATATTGATTTTCTGCATAGGTTTTATTCGTGTTCATGCACAGGGATACCTGGATTTTGTAGAAAACAAGGGACAATGGGAATCCTTTATTCAGTTTAAAAGTGAATTGTCTGCCAGTGCATTTGCACTAACCAAAAACGGTTATCGGGTTTTACAACACAATGTGGACGATTATGCAGCTATTGCGGGATCCAGGCATGCTCATTCTGTAAACGGCGAACCATCTGTTAAATCGGAAGTAGCTCCTAAATTTCAAGCAGGTACCAATGAACTGGTATTGCGCTCTCATGCTTATGATGTAAGATTTCTGAATGCCAATCCCAATCCGCAGATTGTGAAGGAAAAACCTGTAGCTGGTATCAGCAATTATTTTATAGGGAATGATCCTGCTAAATGGGCAACCGATGTAAAGACTTTTCAATCGGTAACTTATAAAAATATGTACCCCAATATTGATATCCGATATTACACCAATAATGGGGTACTGAAATATGATATTATTGTACATCCTGGAGGTGATCCATCAAAGATCATTTTGTTTTATGAGGGAACCAATGGTCTCTCTTTAAAGAATGGTGCTTTACAAATCAAAACTTCTGTTGGAACATTACAGGAAACGATTCCCTATAGTTATCAATTATCTGAAGCAGAAAGAAAAGAAATTGATTGTTCCTATGAGGTGAAAGGCAATCTTGTGCAGATAAAAGTGAATAATACTTACGATAAATCAAAGACATTGTTGATTGATAACCAGCCTGTTTTTATAAGTTATTCTGGAAGTATTGTTGAGAACTGGGGCTTTACAGTAACTTATTAT